>CAZBVY010000116.1:0-1500 GCA_964495475.1 uncultured Pseudomonadales bacterium | reverse complement strand
GATAATCTGCTAGTTGATGAGTTTTGCCATTTTGATCTGGCAAAACAAAATCTGGTGCCAAATTACCAATTTCCAAATTAGACATAATTACAACTTTCTTTAATGATGATCAGCGTAATCGGGATCATTTAATTGATCTGCTTTAGTAGCGTGAATCTTGCCATCTTTGTGTTCTGGTGGAGTATAAACGGTATAAAGCTTCATCACTTCTGTAGCTGAAGTATTAATCACGTTATGTGCACTGCCGGCCGGAATGACGATGGCTACACCATCGGCTAGAACAAACTCTTCACCGCCAATAATGGCTTTCCCTTCGCCAGCTTCGACACGAATAAATTGATCATGTTCTGCATGAGTCTCTAAGCCAATTTCTTCCATAGGCTGAAGAGCCATTAAAACTAATTGTGAGTTGGGACCAGTGTAAAGCACTTTTCTGAAATTAGTGTTTTCTAAAGTAGCTTGTTCTAGTTGAATACTATAACCTGACATACAAACCTTTCTTTAAACTTTTAACTAGCTTCAGTATAACAGAAGAATCAATTTTTGATTTTAAACCAAACTTTTTCCCGTCATCTCTTCTGGCTGCTCAATATCTAAAATCTTCAAAATAGTTGGTGCAATGTCAGCCATAATGCCATGGTCGCGATTAAGTTTTTTATATTCGCGATCAATCACAATAAAAGGCACTGGATTCATACTGTGTTGACTTAAGATTTGACCGTTTTCATCAATCATTTCATCGCAGTTGCCATGATCGGCAGTTATTAGTAGGGCATATCCAGACTTTTCGGCGGCGGCGGCAATAATTTCTAAAGCTTTACTGACTGTTTCTACAGCCTGAATCGTTGCTTTAATATTGCCAGTGTGACCCACCATATCACCATTGCAAATGTTAGATAGAATCACTTTATATTCGCCTTTTTCCATTTGCTCTGTAATTTTTGCTGCAATTTCCATAGCTTTCATTTCTGGCTTGAGATCATGAGTGGCAACCTTGTTTGAATCAAACATAAAACGATCTTCAAGTGGCCAAGCTTCTTCACGTTTACAGTTCATGAAAAAAGTTAAATGTGCGAATTTTTCAGTTTCAGTGACTCTAAATTGTTTAATTTTGTTCTTAGACAAAATTTCACCCAAGGTATTAGCAACTGATTGAGGAGGGAAAGCCACTAAAACATTTTTGTAGTCAGTGCTGTATAAAGTCGCGGTCACAAAAATAAGATTTTTTGGACCTTGTTCTAAAAATCTTTCAGTTAATTGACGAGGTCGGTCGTTACGGAAATTCGCAAAGATGACACTGTCATGTTCGTGAACTTTAGCCGCCTCATTATCTTTAACTTTAATCAAACATGGCACAACAAATTCATCATTTTTACCATTATTGTAAGAAGCTTGAATTGCTGCTTCTGCATTAGTGAATTCTACACCTTTGCGCTCGCGAATGGCTTGATAAGCCAAATCAATTCTGTCCCAATTATGATCACGATCCATGGCATAATA
>CAZBVY010000115.1:0-1509 GCA_964495475.1 uncultured Pseudomonadales bacterium | reverse complement strand
GAGTAATGTGATAATCTTCTTCTTCATCAGCACTTAAATAGACGATCTCATCAGTAATTTTCATCTTACCCTTAACATTCTGCACTTTGAGATAAGGAGCTTCTAAGAAACCATAATCATTGACTCTAGTATAAAGTGACAAGTAAGTCACCAAACCAATATTTGGACCTTCAGGAGAACGAATTGGACAAATACGAGAATACTGAGAAGCGTTAATATCACGCATAGAGAAACTGGCACGCTCACGAGTCACACCACCAGTACCCATCACAGATAAACGACGTAAGTTATCAATTTCAGACAAAGGATTGGTTTGATCTAAAATAGCAGACAAACGATTTCTTCTAAAAAATTCTGAGACGGCAGCAATTAAAGGACGAGCATTAACTAAAGCTGAAGGAGTTAAAATTTCATCAGTTTTAGTCAAAGACATTTTTTCACGAATAGATCGCTCTAAACGAATTAAACCAATGCGGAAAGCGTTGCCGGCTACTAATTCACCGACACGACGCACACGACGATTAGACAAATGATCAATGTCATCAACTTTACCTTCACCATTTTGCAAAGCAATTAAATAACCAATAGCAGCAACTAAATCTTGAGGATCTAAAATGGTTTTTTTCTTATCAACTTCAATTTTTAAGCGACGATTAACTTTATAACGACCAACTTCACCAAGATCATAACGTCTCTCATCAAAAAACATGTGATTTAAAAATTCACGAGCAGTATCAAGTACGGCTGGCTCACCAGGTCTCATTTTTTCATAAATTTCAATCAAAGCCTCAGCTTGATTGGTGGTGGAATCTTTTTTCAAAGTGTTGTTAAGCAAATCTAATTTATCTTTTTTCAATACATTGGTGAATAAGTTAGCAATGTCATCATTACTCTCATACCCAAAAGCTCTCAGTAAAACAGTTACAGGCATCTTGCGACGACGGTCAATTTTAACTGTAATGACATTACGACGAGAAACAGTGACTTCTAACCAAGAACCACGCATTGGACGAAGTTCAGCTTTATACAATAATTGTTTACTAGTAGAATCTTCTTCACCTAAAAAGAAAACTCCAGGGGATCTGACTAATTGAGTCACGATACCTCTTTCAATACCATTGATAATAAAATTACCCGTGGTAGTCATTTTAGGAATGTCACCAAGAAAAACCTCTTGAGTACGTTCTTCGCCAGTTCTTTTATTTAAAAGAGTAGCTTCAACGTAAAGAGGCATATCATAAGAAACATTTTTAGATTTTGCTTGAGCTGGAGTATATTTAGCTTCACCAAAACGATATGAACCAAAAGTGAGAGACCAGTTTTTACCGGTGAAATCTTCGATGCCTTTAACGCCATTAACTTCTTTGAGTGCTTCGGCAATACCATTGTCTAAAAAGTCCTGATAACTATCGCTTTGCAATTTAATTAAATCTAAAATTGGTAAAATCTGATGTTTTTGACCCCAATTTTGGCGTTTTGCTTTTTGTGGCATGAAAATTCCTTTTTAGC
>CAZBVY010000114.1:0-1521 GCA_964495475.1 uncultured Pseudomonadales bacterium | reverse complement strand
TAAGAATCGATCGTTTCTTAGATAACGAGCAGAATGCTTATTCTAAAGACGAAATTGGTGAGAGTTTAATTTTTATCACCACTACAGATGTAGATGAGTTAACCTTTTTGATTAAGAAAGAAAAACCAGATCTTTTAATCGTGGATAGTATTCAATCTTTATCAACTAGTTTTCTTACGGGGGCGAGTGGCAGTGTGGGACAAATTAGAGAAGTGGCCGATCGTATTATTAATACCGTCAAAGCTTTCGGGATTCCAACTTTTTTAATTGGTCATATTACCAAAGATGGGGTAATTGCTGGACCTAAGATTTTTGAACACATGGTTGATACAGTTTTGCTATTAGAGGGCGAAAGATCAGATCAATTACGAATGCTAAGATCACTTAAAAATCGTTTTGGAGCGACCGATGAGGTGGGTCTTTTTCAGAGTGAAGACTATGGTCTTGCTGAAATTAGCAACCCCAGCGAATTGTTTTTAGAAAACACTAATCAGTTAGTAGTTGGAGCGAGCACGGTTTGTTTAATGGAAGGCACTCGTCCTTTACTCGCTGAAGTACAAGCACTCGTGGTGAAATCGCAATTAGCTATGCCACGCAGAGTGGGGCGAGGAGTGGACCTAGCCCGCATCCAGGTTTTATCAGCAGTGCTACAGAAGCACGCTAATCTTCCCTTGGCTTTTTACGATATTTTTCTAAGTGTAGCAGGTGGCTTTCGCATCAAAGAAGCAAGCGTCGATTTGGGTTTAGCAGTTTCTATCGCTAGTTCATTAACGAACAAGAAAATACCTCAAAGCACAGTTTTTATTGGAGAAATAGGTCTTCTTGGTGAGATCAGAAAAACCCCATATTTTGAACGCAGAGCAAAAGAAGCCCGAAGACTTGGTTTCAAGAAAATCATTTCACGAGAAACACACTCTAATATTAGGGAGTTGCTGAAGGATTTGGAACTGTTGCAAAAAGGAACTAAAAATGAATAAGCAAGTATTGAGTCAATTCTTGTATGATTCTAATCAAGCTGGTTATGGTAGTGGAGAAGAAAAACAATGGATTAAAGAACAGGATGGCTCTACTTCTATTTATTATAAAAATAGCGACTGGCAATCTCATGATAATTTTTTTGGTGGGGAACCATATGGTGGCAGAATAATTGTTTCATATAAAAATAAACCTGTGTGGATGATGGTTTATTATGGTTTTGTTAAAGAGGATGTTAAACCAGATCTTGTTTATGGAATACTCAAGAAAGCTTTAATGAAAATGCCCAAAGAGGTGCCTTTTCGTGGCCCAAAAAGATTTGAATATGGCGATTTATTGTATTTAAACAAATGGGTGGGTGATGTAGAAAAATACTCTGGTGAAGAAAAAATTTATCAAGGTAAAGAAATAGTTTATCAGGCAAATTATATGGGTGGTTTGGTTGATCAAAAGGTTAGCGTCTAGTTTTTGCCTACAAATTCCTTTTTTTTGCGTATCTTTCACGACTATTACGGATCACTTTTTCGCGATTTTGATTGCTACTCT
>CAZBVY010000113.1:0-1575 GCA_964495475.1 uncultured Pseudomonadales bacterium | reverse complement strand
TCTAAAGTAATAAATTTTTTGCCTTTATTAGCTTCTTTAATAATAATTTTTCCACCTTTGTTCATGATTTTATCGTAATCAAAAACATGACAAGGATGTCCTAGTTCGTGAGTAATGTAATTGCTGATATCAATTAAAGCTTCATGAACATTAACACCGATAGCTTCTAGTCTTTGCTGTATGATTTTTGGGCTATCCAAATGTTTAATGTCTGTCATAACTACTGCTAGAACGCGATGGACGTTTTCAGTTTCATAAATAATTTCTGGTAGAGGTAAATTTACATTTGGATGCTTTTGAATTTTTGGAAAACTAGTTTCTTTTAAGGTAGATTTAATTCCCGCTCTTTTTAAAATGGTTGCAGCTTCTCTAGCAATGCCATGCACCGACATGCTGTCTACGCGATTGGTGGTGACTTCAATATCATAAACTTCATTATCATAAATTCTCTCTACTGACGGACCACTTAAAGAAAGATACTTCTGAATTTCTTCTTTAGTAGCTTCACTTACTAAATGCTCTCTTAACCATTTATCTGGAATTAAAATATTCATACTTAAAATTGCTCCAAAAATTCTAAATTACCTGAATAAAAAAGTCTGATGTCATCAATATTTAAGCCCTTTTTGAGAGTATAGGTTCTTTCTACTCCCCAACCAAAAGCAAAGCCAGTGTAAATATCTGAATCAATCCCACCAGCTTTTAAAACATTAGGATGGACCATGCCGGCTCCACCAACTTCATGCCAGCCAGATTTACAAAAACGACAATTTTTTCCAGTTCCGCCACAAATATGGCAACTAAAATCTACTTCAAATGATGGTTCAGTAAATTTGAAATGAAATGGTCTAATGCGACTTTTAGTGCCTGGTCCATAAAAACTTTCGGCAAAATAATCGAGAGTACCTTTAAGGTGTTGAATATTGATTCCTTTATCAATTACTAGGCCTTCGAATTGATGAAACATTTGCGTGTGAGTAGCATCGCTTTGACGGCGATAAGTGCGAGCAACATTAATCATGCGAATGGGTGGTTTTGATTTAAGGCGCTCCATTTCACGCACTTGGCCATTAGAAGTGTGAGTAGTAAGTACCATTTTACCCATTTTTTCATCTGGTTTTGTATCAACAAAGAAAGTCTCCCACTCATCGCGAGCAGGATGGTTTTTGGGCATGTTAAGAGCCTCAAAAACATAATAATCGAAATCTACTTCAGGATATCTAACACGATTAAAACCAATTTTTTCAAAAATTTGACTAATTTCTTCAATAGCCTGAGAAATAGGATGAAGATGACCAACTTTTTGTTTTTTGCCAGGTAAAGTTAGATCAATTCTTGTTTGTGTTTCTTGATGATTTTCTAATTCAGCAATTTTCTTTTCAATTTTTTGTTTGAGTTGATTTAATTCTTGACCAAACAGTTTTTTTTGATCGATGGGCACCTCTTTAATCAATGAAGAAAGTTTTTTAAATGAACCATTTTTGCCTAAATATTTAATGCGTAATATTTCTGCTTCGCTACTAGTCTCTTGATTGATTTCTTGCAAAAGATTTTTGCAGAGTTGAAATGGGTCTT
>CAZBVY010000112.1:0-1587 GCA_964495475.1 uncultured Pseudomonadales bacterium | reverse complement strand
AAGACGCCATTAATACGGTTTTATCTGGATCTGATGTCGCCAAAGCTTTAGAAACAGCAAAAACTGGCATTGCTACTGTTTTAAGCAAGTATTCTTCTACTAAGTAAAAATAAGTTAAAAATTAAATTAGTTTTAATAAATTTTCTGCTAATTTTTGTTTGTGATGACGAATCAAACTTCTGCTTAATGCGTCGTTTTTTTCAGCTTGTACAATAGCTGTAGAAATTAAATCATCTCTGACAATCTGCGTCTCTTCTTCATTTTTTAAGTCATCAACAATGGGGAAATCATTGGCTTCTTGATAAAGTTTTAGAATTTTTTCAGGAATTTGACTATTATTCATCAAAACAAAATCTGGTTTTCTTTGGCAATATTTTTCTATTTCTAAAAGATGATCTTTAGCAGTCATTTGATAAGTTTGTGAAAAGTGAGTGACTAAGTTACTGACATAAACAAATTTCCCACCCTTTTGTTTATTTTCTGCTAATGCTTGTACAAAACCATTAACTAAAGCATGAGGTAATAAACTACCATACAAATCTCCTGGGCCAAAAACAATTAAGTTGGCATCAGCTATAGCACGATAAGCTTTATCGTAAATTTTTGCTTCTTTATCTAAGGTAATTTTATCAATTTTCTTTCCGCCAAACTGTGGATCATCAAGATTCTTTTCACCAACTAAAATTTGACCATCATGATAATGAATGACCAAATGAACACTGTCTTCGCTGATTGGCAAAACGGCTCCATTAATACGAAAAATTTTAGAAGCAACTTCAACAGCCTTACTAGCAGAACCAGTTAAGCTCTCTAAAGAAGTTAGAATTAAGTTACCTAAATTGTGTCCTTGTAGACTGGAATTTTGATCAAAGCGATAAAGCAATAATTGGCGAATTTCCTTTTCATTTTCTCCAGTTGCTAAAGCAGCGATGCATTGACGCAAATCACCTACAGGTAGGAAACCGAATTCATCTCTGAGTCGTCCAGTCGAACCACCGTTATCAGAAACAACGATCACAGCACTTAAATCAATGTCTTTATAATCTTTGAGTCCAGCAAGTACAACTGCGCTTCCTGTCCCTCCACCAATAGCAACAATTTTTTTCATAATTTTGGTAAGCACAATTGTACTTCAAAGAGGCAACATGTTAAACTTGGACTTAATTTACACGAGATTTTCATGTCAAATTTAGAGCAATTTTTAGTCAAAAGACAACAATTAAACAAAACTTTAACTCTGGTAACAGGTGTTTTTGATTTGTTACATGAAGAACATTTTATTTTTTTACAAAAAGCTAAAAATTTAGGCGATCTTCTTTTAGTAGGTTTGGAATCTGATGTTAGAGTTAGACAGATGAAGGGGGAAGGTCGACCAATCAACAAGCAAAAAACTCGCTTAGAAAATTTACAAAAATCAGGAGTTGCAGATTTTATTTTTATTTTACCAGAGGAATTTTCTAAACCAGATGATCATCGTCAATTGATTAATAAAATTAGACCAGATTTTATGGCTGTTTCCTCCAACACTCTTTTTCAGGCAGAGAAAGCTAAGATTTTGGCAGAATTTTCTGCTAAGCTAGTGGTGGT
>CAZBVY010000111.1:0-1648 GCA_964495475.1 uncultured Pseudomonadales bacterium | reverse complement strand
GCATCAATTTCATCTATAAAAATAATGGATGGAGCAATCTTTTTAGCAGTATCAAATAAATCTCTAACACGAGAAGCACCTACACCTACTAACATTTCCATAAATTCACTACCAGCAATAGAGAGAAACTGTACACCAGCTTCACCAGCCACTGCTCTAGCTAATAAAGTTTTTCCAGTTCCAGCTGGACCCACTAATAAAACACCTTTTGGAGTACGAGCTCCTACTTTGGTGTATTTTTTAGGATGTTTTAAGAAATCAACAATTTCTTCCAATTCTTTTTTGGCTTCATTCATACCACCCACATCTTTAAAAGAAATGTTTTGTTTACCTTTGACGAAAACTTTTGCTTTGCTTTTTCCCATACCAAACATGGCGTCAGTGCCACCACGAGCTTGTCTAAAAACAAACATTAAAAAAACAAACATTAAAATTATCGGCAAGAAATTGATAATCAATTCCCACAACATTTGCATAAAAGTGGCATCATGAATTTCTGTGTCTACGCTAGTTAAATCGATTCCAGAAGCTTCAAGAATTTGCAGGGCTTGTTGACCCTCTTCTTTTTTAGCAATTTTCTTGGAATCATCTTTATAAGTTAAGCGCAATTCTTGTCCATAAACTTCCATTTTGCTCACTTTTTCACTACGAATATCAGTAACCATTTGACTAATGGTGATTTGCTCGCGACCTTTATTAGCGCCAAAAGCTCCAAATAAAGAAGGGACAAATAAAAATAAGATGATTAAATAAATTAATGTTTTATTAAAAAATTTATTCAAATTGATTCTCAATTCAACGCGCTTGTAAGTACCATTAGGCTTAGGTGTTTGGCTGGGGATTTGTTTGGAATCCTGTGGTTTTGAGCCAGGATTTTTTATTTCAGGTTTTTTTTCATTCATATTAAAAGCTTTCTAAATTACTTAGCCAGTTTAACACAGGATAGCACCAAGTTCTGCTTGATCGTCTAACACAATTAAAATTGGTTTATCTTGACTATCTACCATCATCATCATGCCCTGACTTATAGCAGGACCCATTTTGCGTTCTACTAAATTAACTACAAAAGGAAATTTCTTGTTCAAAAAATCAGTTTCACTGTACCATTTTTTTACTCCAGAAAAAATTGTTTTTTCACCAATTTCTTCACCAAAATTAACTTTAAATTCTAAAAGTTTTTCACTCCAATCAGGAATTTTAACTTCAGTAACAATGCCAACACGCATCTCTACCTTTAAAAAGTCAGTGAATTGAATAGTTTCAGCCATAGGAGGTCTTATTCTACCATTTTTTTCTCAAAGAGAAGTTGAGAGTTTCTGGTGTGACGAACGATGGCTAAATCGAGTAATTTATCTATTAGAGTACTATAGGTCATGCCAGTTTCATGCATTATTAATTTAGGATACATGCTAATTTTAGTAAATCCAGGAATAGTGTTGATTTCATTAAAAATCACCTGACCATCAGTGGTCATAAAAAAATCAACTCTTGCCATGCCTTCACATTGACAAATCAAAAAAACTTGCTTGGCAATTTCTTGAATTTCTTTTTTCTTAGTTAATTCCAGTGGAGCTGGAATTAACAAAGTTGCTCCAGATTCATCAAGATATTTGGCATCATAAGAATAAAATCCATGTTTTACACTTGG
>CAZBVY010000110.1:0-1649 GCA_964495475.1 uncultured Pseudomonadales bacterium | reverse complement strand
ACAGCCAATGAACCAGTTTTAATAGCTTATGGTGAAGCAAATAGTCAGGTTAAATTAACAGTAACAATTCCCAACGATTTGCCACAAACTTTTACTGGGCAAATCGATGCAAATGGTTACTATGAATTAAAATTAGGTATTTTGCCTAGGGACACAGATATTAAATTGGATTTTATTATTACTGATCGTGTAGCTCACGTGAGTGTTTTGGAAGCAGTTTATTTTAGAATTTCTTTGCAATATTGGCCTACTTCTAGCCCAACTCCAACCCCCACTGTAAGGCCTTCATTAACCCCTATTCAGTCGGTTTCTCCTACTCTTAAACCAAGTACTAGTATTAGTCCTAAACCAAGCAAGAGCGTTAGTCCTAAACCAAGCGTTAGCATTAGTCCACAGCCAAGTGGCATTATTCCTATAATTCCACCAAAAGAAATTATTCACGAAGCTGGAGATGAATTAATTGAATTGCTTCCTGAATCAACGGCAGATTCTATTAAAAGCTTTTTGAGATCAGAATTATGGCTTAATTTAGTTCCTTTAATGGGGTTGTTATTTTTGTTGGGTTTTTATCTGTTAGCTTTTATATTATTGTTGAGTAAATTCATCAGCGATTTATCTTTTATTTTGGTAAAAAAGCTTTTCTTATTGCTATTTCCAATATTTTTTAAGGCGAAAAAGAATCTGGTTTTTGAATATAGAGAAACCAGTGCTAGTCCTTTAGTTAAAGTTGAGTTGTTTAATGAAAATGGCCAAGTATTAGATTTCGCGATTACTAATTTGCAAGGTAATTTTGATGATTTTGAAACACATGGTAAGTGGCATTTAAAAGTTAAAGACAATAATTTTTATTATCCTATCGGCGATCAAAAACCAGCTCAATTAGAGTTTTGGCATTTTTATCAAGATCAAGAATTTAATCAAGAGAATTATCACCAGCAGGCAATTTTAGTTCCCACACTAAGAGCATCTGGTCAAGAAAAGCTCCCCTTCTTTGAGCGTTTGCGTATTTTCGTTTTATATTTGCTTGAATATCCATGGTGGTTTTTAGCTTTGTCGTTTTTGTTTAATTTAATCTTTTTAATGCGTTATGCAGGTTTATTAAATATGGTTGCTACATTATTTTATGTTGTTATTTTTATCTATAAAATGATTTTCTTGAATAGAAAATCTAAAACAATGGTTATCAAAGCAGAATTAGAAAATAATAAGAACTTTAGTGCTAATTTGGTTGTTTCTTTAATGAATCAAGAAAGCAAACTAGCTCAATCTTTAATTTTACCTTTTGAATATTCAAAATCATCATTCATACAACATTCTTTCACCAATGCCAATCTGACTGTTTTTGCCAAGAATGTTGCTCTAGTTAAAGATGAGATGATATTAGATAGTCAAGCAATTACTTTATCTCAACGTCATGAAGAGGTTAATATTTCCTTGAAAAACTCTACAAAATAATTCTTAAAAAATTATTACTTTGTTTCTCCAAAAAAGCGATTAAAATACGGCATGATGACACAAATGTCTTTGGATTTTTACAACCAAAAAAAACGTAATTATAAAGATCTTAATTCGATCTTGGTCACTGGTACTAAGGGCAAAACCTCCGTTTCTTTAATGTTAAATCATTTATTTAATTTTGCTAAAAAAAC
>CAZBVY010000109.1:0-1657 GCA_964495475.1 uncultured Pseudomonadales bacterium | reverse complement strand
TGCCAAAAAATGAAGAAAATATTGCTGGTACAGACGTAACTTACAGAATTAAAGCTGGTAGTGATGCTGGTGTGGCTAAGTTAGAACTATATGTTGACGGAAAATTAAAGAAAACCATTGATAATCAAAGAGAGATCCAGGAAACTATTAGCATTGAACGTGGCAAGCATGAACTTTATGCTAAAGCTTATTCTAAAAGTGGCAGTACAAAAGAAAGCAATAAAATAAGAATTGGCACTGGTGGAATGGAATGGAATTATGTTGAACCAACTCCTACACCTACTCCTACTAGTTCAACGCCTACTCCAGCTTCTGGAAGTGCAGACACAACTGATTAGTAATAGTTTAAATAAATAGATAAAATAAAGCCAGTAAACTCATTCCAGAAAATTGAGTAAATAGATAGTGATCCAAACTAATAATAGCTAAAAGGATCATTGATTTGGTGTAAAACTTTTTAATTTTGGCTTGTTTTATTAACAAAAAAACCACTGCTAAAAGTAACAAACCTCCTTCACTAAGAATTAAAAATAAAAGATGATGAACTGGCTGTATAAAACGTACCACTTCTTTATTAGGTGCATATTCTTCTAGATTAAGAGTGAAATTATTAATTCCAACACCAAAAAGCATGTGATTTTTAAACATTTCTAAACTAGCTTGATTAAGTACGATGCGACGTTCTATGGAATTATAATTTGGTAAAATGATAGAAAGTTTTTCCAAAAAATAAGGTAATAAAAGCAGAAAAAAATAATAAACTAACACGACAAAGATTTTTTTAATTTTAAATCTAACAAATATTTTATAGAGTAAAAACAAACCAAGAGTTAATAAGGCACTAAATGATTGAGTTAAAAAAATGATCAATAAAGCATTGCCAATTAGTAAAAATTGTAGAATTTTAAAATGTTTAATTTTTTCCAAAACTAAAATAGATAAAATTACTACGATTCCTGCCAAAATATTTGGATGAGGAGTAGCGCCGTAGGGTAAGATTTTTTCAGCAAAAAAGAATTGTCCCTTACTGATATTGGCCAAGTCTTTGAGATTGGTTTCTCCTAAGAATTGATAAGCCAATAATGATTTTTGAAAAATAAATTGATAAATAGCTAATAAACTTTGAAAAATAACCACGCTCAACATTGCTCCTAAGCTAAATTTTTCTGCTAATTTGCTTTTAAAAAGAAGATCCTGTTTGGTTACATTAAAAAATAATAAAATTTCTGCTAAATGCAATAACTGTACAAAAGCAGCTAAAGGGCTTTGACTAAGCAATTGGCGAAAAATTAAAAATAATATTAATAAGCAAAAATAATTATCGATTTTAATTTTTTGCAGTTGTTTAAGCTCAATAGCTAAAAAGGGAATTAGAAAAAATTCAACTAAATAAATTTTAGGAATTAGATAATCTACTAACAAACCACGCACGTAGGCGCCATTGATAGATAACTTATAAAATAAATTGAGACTGAAAGTAAAAATAATGAAAAAAAACAAAAATAACTTGATTAGATCAATGGTATTTTTTTGCTTAAACTTGTCCAACCAATTTAGCCTTAAATTCATTTTGAGCCGTTTTAACGATTTTTTGTCTAATGGGTTCGACTTCTTCACTGCTTATATTAACTTTTTTATCTTGAAAAATAAAGCTGAA
>CAZBVY010000108.1:0-1677 GCA_964495475.1 uncultured Pseudomonadales bacterium | reverse complement strand
CAAAACAAAGGAATAATTGCTCTCAGCGAATAATATGTGTAAGTTGCTAAAACGGCAAAAATTGTACTTAATAGAAAATAAAATCCTTTAGTTTTAATCGCTTTAATAAAAAATACTAAAGCTATTAAGAAAAAAGCTACGGAAAGACTGGATTCAAAAGCAATTCGTCCAAAATGCACTGGCCAGGGAGAAATCGCCACCACCAAAGCCGTCAAAATCGGCATTAATTTATATTTTTTAGCTAAAGTACTATTGAAACTCAATAGATTTTTGATTAATAAATAAATTAAATAAATATTCAGTACAGAAAACAAAGCCACTGGCAAACGAATCGCTAATGCATTCATACCAAAAATTTTAACTGACAAACTAACTAGCCAAATTAAAACCGGAGCTTTGAAATCACCATAAGAAGCTAAAATTGCTTGCAACCAATTCATTCCATGAATATCTTTGCCAGTTTCACTAATGCTATAAGCATCCAGGGCTATGGCTGTTTCATCCCAATATAAACTGGCGGGGTTTGTGCCAAATTGATAGAAGCGCAAAAAAACTCCCAACAAAACAATGATGGCTAAAATTAAAAATTCTTGCTTTTTAGTCATATTTGATTAAACCCAAATCTTTTGCTAAAACTACTTTTTCTGTTGCTTTTCTATCTTCTAAATTTTTAATGAAATGATAATTAAGTAATTTTTCTCCGTAATAAAAATTAATATGATCAGCTTGCTGATAATTCATTGTCGCAAAGAATTGTTCACTAGGCACTTTTAAATACCAAGCTGTCAAAACATATTGATAACCACCATCATCTATTACCGCAATTGATTCTTCAGAATATTTTTCTTGAGATTCGATGATTAAATCTTTAAATTGACTATAAAGAATTCTTTCTTGTTGACCAGGATAATTTAAAAAATATTGTCGATAATAAAAGAAGCCTTCCACGGATAAAACACAAATTATGGATACCAAAATCAATTTACTTTGTTTGACAAAAATTTTAATAAGCTTATCAATAAATAAAACCGCTAAAGCTATAAAAATAAAAAAGAAAAATAAGCTACGAGTGGCATGGGGGCTATCAACTGTGATCACTGATGGAGCTAAAGCTACAATTAATAAATAGAATAAAATTAAATGTTTCTTTTTAAATGATTTATCAAATACAGCAATAACTATTTCTCCTAAAATATCGATCAACATAAAAATAGCTAAAAAATAACTCAAATAAAAAAGATGTCCGTACCCAGGTAAAGCATGCCATGGATGACTCCCACCATTTTTTACTAAAAAATTAAGCGAAAAGCTTTCAAGCAAATTTTGCCAAATTAATTGTCCATAAAAAACATATTTGTTTCCTAAAACAATTTGCCAAATACCATTAAAATTGGATCTATAATTAGCAAAATTTTCCCATACAGTTTGGTCACTAAAAATAGTAATACCACTTTTTTGTGAAGTTAAATTATAAAAATTTAAAATTGCCCAAACTAAAATTAATACCAATAAAATAGTTGCTTTAAGCCACTTCTTTTTCTTTTGCCAACCAATTTTATAAATCAAAAGTGGGATTAAAAAAGGTAACAATAAAAGTGGAGTGTTATAAGTTAAAACTGCTAAAAATAAGAAAAAAGAACCAAGTAAAAAATTTTCTTTGTCTTTGAGTAAAAAATA
>CAZBVY010000107.1:0-1678 GCA_964495475.1 uncultured Pseudomonadales bacterium | reverse complement strand
TTTTGTACCAAAACAGCAGTTTCCAGAACGGTAAATTCTTCTGGATTACCAATATTGACGGTTTGACCTTTGAGATTTTCACCACTAGCGAACAGTAAAATGCCACGGACTAAATCATCGACGAAACAGTAAGAGCGAGTTTGTTTGCCATCACCATAAACAGTTAGAGGTTCTTTAGCCAGAGCTTGATTGATGAAGTTGGGCAAAATACGGCCATCGTCATAGCGCATGCGTGGGCCATAGGTATTAAAAATGCGAACAATGCGCACATCCATACCGTAGTAACGCTGGAAAACCCCACAAATGGTCTCGCCTAGACGCTTGGATTCGTCATAGCAGGAGCGCTTGCCATTAGGATTGACGTTGCCGAAATAGTCCTCTTTTTGAGGGTGCACTTGTGGGTCGCCATAAACTTCAGAAGTGCTGGCAAAAAGAAAACGAGTCTCTGGGCTGTTAGCTTGTAAATAGCTAAGTAAATTATGAGTACCGGAAGAGTTGACTAAATAAGTTTCGACTGGGTTTTTTTGGTAAGCCGGTGGTGAAGCTGGTGAGGCAAAATGCAAAACCAAATCAATTTTGGCAAAAGCAGGATTTTCAATTTTGAGAGCATCTAGAAAATTATCAAGATAACTAGCGGCAGGCAAACTGATGTTAGCTTCGAGGAAACGAAAATTAGGATTTTCCTGATACGAAGCTAAGTTAATGCGACGACCAGTGATGAAATTATCAACCGCAATGACGCGCCCACCAAACTTCAAAACTTGATCGACTAAATGTGAGCCAATAAAGCCAGCGGCGCCAGTAATGAGGACAGTTTTGTTTTCAAAGTATTGCATAGAGCTAATTCTAGCAAAAAAGCTTTGTAAAAACATTGACAAATTGATGTTTACGACCTATAATTTCTAGCAAAGATTGGATCGAAAGTATCGGACGAGGTCTTGGCTTTACGTCAAAATCAATGACTCCGACCACTGCGGTCCTTCTTTTTTTTAAAATTGATAAGGTATTTTGTAAAATTTCACAAAAAATTTATGATATTTTGCCTCCAATAATCCCTGTTTATGATCTGTTTTCCAATATTCTTTTTTTGGCAAAGCTAGTTGCTTATTAACATAGTTTCTAAATTTAGTTTTATATTTATTTTTCGTAGGAAAGAAATTATTTCTAACTGCTCCAAGTAGTAAATCACAGACTTGGATTGGTTGATGGGTTTCAGACTTAGAATCAACGTAAGAAAAGTGAGATAGTACTTTATTCTTATTATCAATCAATTTCCGTTTAATAATTTCATTAAACTGATCTCCTTTGCATCTGGTTAGATAATCCATTAATAAAGTGCCAGTATAAATTTTTTGATAACGATAATTATTTTTAATCAAATGTTCTACTATTTTGGTGTAGAGCATGGCTTTTTTAATATTTTTATTGATTTGAGATTTACAATTACGGTTCATGTTTTTCAGATCAGATTTATCATATTCAATTATTCCAACCCTAAAGAAAGCTTGATAATTATCAATAAATAAATTCACTGCTTTCTTAGCCAATTCCAAAGCTTGATCTGATAGAAGCTTGTTATACTTAATTTCTTTTAATTTATTGTCCGAGGTAAAAAAGTTAGCATCTGATTTTATTTTTATAAGGCCTTTTTGTAAATGAAGCTGAGAAGATTTGTTTG
>CAZBVY010000106.1:0-1696 GCA_964495475.1 uncultured Pseudomonadales bacterium | reverse complement strand
GCCATATCAACTACGTTACCTTTTAAAATAAATTTTTTGAAACCTTCTAGCATATTTTGATTATACAACATTGGCTATTTTTGCTTGAATTGTGATCATGATATGATAAAAACATATGAGTGAAAATGAACAACCCCCACAAGTAACCGTGGACAAAAACATTAGCCGAGAATCTATAGAAAAATTGATTGCGCGCTTGAAAGCGAAAGAAACTCCAGCCCCTACATCAGAGAGTCAACCAGAGTCTTCCAAAGAATCTCCAGCTGAAAAGTAGGAGATTAACTATTCTAAGAATTTTAATAAATAAATTGTAGCGATGCCAATTGTTACAAATAATAGTGATTTGAGTAATTTCCTCAAGCTTTTTTCAGCTCTAATCTCTGGTAATAAGTCAGCAGTGGCAATGTAAAGAAAACCTCCGCCGGCGATAGCTAATAAATAATGAATAGCAAATTCATTTAAATTAAAAAGCCATTGGCTAAGTAATACGCCTAAAATTGCAAACAAAGAAACAAAAAAATTAAAAAGAATAGCTTGTTTTTTACTTAGTCCAGCGTGTAATAAAACTCCAAAATCACCCAATTCTTGAGGTAATTCATGTAGGGCAATGGCTAAACTGGCGCCAACACCAACCTCCCAACTAACAGCAAAACTAGCCGCAATGATCATGCCGTCAATAAAATTATGCACCGAATCTCCAATGAGATTCATATAAGCAATGCTGTGTACTTCACAATGATCTTTGTGACAATGATGCCAACCAAGCAATCTTTCAATCAAAAAGAAACCTAAAAAAGCCAAAAAAGTAATTTGTAAACTTAGTTCTGCTCCCAAAACGTCAATACTCTCTGGCAAAAGATGAAAAAAAGCATCCGCCATCAAAGTGCCAGCAGCTAAAGCTAATAAAAGAGTAATGATTTTGTGTAATTGCTTTTTAAGCAATAGCAGAGAAGCAACACTTAATAAAGAAAGTAAACTAATAATAAAAGTAGAGAGTAAGGCAATATTCATAGTTTAGTTTTAGATGAAAATTTTTAAAAAGATGTCGATAATTGGACGGAGTAGGGCGTTAACTGCTGATTGTCCACCTGCCCATGGAAAAACCATCATGATTAAAATAACGGTGCCGTAGCGATTCATAATATCTTCATATTCTAAACTTGCCTGATGTGGCAAGAGTGCGCGCATGATTTTACCACCATCGAGAGGGTAAACTGGTAGTAAATTAAATAAAGCTAGGGCTACATTGATAAAAATTAATTGAATGCTAAATAAAGCAAAGAAATCACCACCAAAACCAAATTTTAATAAAATCGATAAAACAGTGGCAATTAATAAATTACTAGCTGGTCCAGCTCCCGCAATTAAGGCAGCATCACGTACTGGTTCCTTAAGATTGTATGGATCATAAGGTGCAGCCTTGCCCCAACCAAAGCCAGTTAAAATAATGGCCAAAGTACCAATAGGATCTAAATGGGCGAGAGGATTAAGAGTTAAACGACCTTTGATGCGGGGAGTAGGATCACCGAGTTTGTCAGTAATAAAACAATGAGCAAATTCATGAATACTAATTGACATGAGTAAACCAGCCATAAAAATAATAAAGGCAAAAGGGTTTTGAAAAAGTAAATCTAACATAAGTGTTTTGATTCTATTATAAATCTTTCATTTTTTCTCTAAGAGCTCGCCATTTGTC
>CAZBVY010000105.1:0-1759 GCA_964495475.1 uncultured Pseudomonadales bacterium | reverse complement strand
TACAGGCTTTAATGAAAATATTAATTTTTTTTGTAAAGCTCTCATTTTTAACAGTGTGTGATTTAACATATTTAAATAATGCCTGATTATTAGTGGCTAAACCACCCCCGCCAAAGGCGGTGACAAATTTTCCAGGGCCAAAACTAAGACATTTTATGGCAGAATCATTTAGTTTTTTGTCAGTTAGGGCTAGTTCTTGAAGCGGAAAAACATGTGCACAATCTTCGAAAATAATTAAATTATGTTTATTGATGATATTTTTAATATTTTCTAAATCATAAATTTTTCCGTGTACATGAGTAATAATTATTCCCATGGTTTTTCGAGTTATGAGTTTTTCTAATTGTTCTGATTCAATTAAAAGTGTTTTTTTGTTAACTGGTATAAATTTGATTTTAAAACCAGCTTTGATGGCACTGCTTAAATTACTATGGAAAGAGTATTCAGGTAAAAGAATTTCATTTTTTTCTGGATTTTTTATTTTAAAAAATTCTAAAGATTTTAATAAAACAGATCGCATTGAGTCAGCTAGAACAAGGTGTTTAGTTTTGGTAATTTTTAGAATCTCTTTTTCTACCAGATTTGTAGTATTTTGGTTTTTTGTTAATAAAGCACTAAAAAGTATTGGTAAATCAATAATTTTAAAAAGCACGGTTTGACGTAAATAAAATTTAATCATCTTTGGCTATTATAGACATGGTAAGTGTATTCAGTCTATTTGATTTATATTTTATTTTTAAATACTTAAAGATG
This sequence comes from uncultured Pseudomonadales bacterium, assembly GCA_964495475.1. Taxonomy (GTDB): domain Bacteria; phylum Patescibacteriota; class Microgenomatia; order UBA1400; family PJMF01; genus UBA1364. The sequence continues at coordinate 1,006 of CAZBVY010000105.1, read as the reverse complement.
TTTTTAGCAATTAACTGATATCCTAACGTAGTTTTTTCATCTACAATGTTTTACTACACATGATTTAGGGAAAGTTTTTATTTTAAGTAAAAACTAATTATGAGAAATTTGTTAACCAAACTTTTCTATCCGCTTTTTTTTCTTTTATTTATTTTATCTGTGTTTTTGATAGAAGGAGAATACAAATTTTATTTGCTTGCCTCATGGTCAATATTTCTTTTTCTTTTTAGTTTCATTTTTCCCAAAAAAATAATTGATCAAAAATCTTTTATTTTAATTCTTTTAGTTTTTTTGTTATCTATTTTTTTAATTATCAATGTATTGTTTTCTAGTCAAATTTTTCTCTCTATAGAAAAATTGCTTTTTTATCTTGTATCTTTAGCAATGTTCGTTTTTTTCTTAACTATATCTAGGGAAAAATTTCAGCTTAAATTATTTTTTTATTATTTATCAATTATTACTATTACTTTAAATATTTTTGTTTTATTTTTTACTTTTTTCAATTTACAACCAGACATTTTTCCTTCTATGAATTTTTTAGTTAGAAGTTATGGTCATAATCATTATGCTGCCTTTTTACTTTTGGTAATTCCAGTTTTTTGGTGGCAATTCTTGTTTAATCACAGTCATTTGGAAAATTGGACAAATAAAAAAGAAATTGAATATTTATCTATTTTACTTTTATTTACTTCATATTTAATTATTATTTTAAGTTTAGCTAGAATTGTTTTATTAATCTCCTTGTTGCAATTAATCTTAATTTTCTTTCTTAATAAAGAAATTTTTTCTATTATTAATCAAAATAAATTGATTAAAATTCTCACAAAATCATTTATTTTTATTTTTTTATTTGCAGGTGCGTTTTTTGTGTTGCTGTCTATTCCTTTTAATCGACAAGGAGATTCTTTTTGTCCTTTAATTTTTACAAATAAAGAAATTTGTAAACCATTCGTAAGAGATGCTCGTTTTATTTATTGGCAAAAAGCTTTGTTGATATTTAAAGACA
>CAZBVY010000104.1:0-1816 GCA_964495475.1 uncultured Pseudomonadales bacterium | reverse complement strand
GTCATAAATATAAAAAACAAATTGAACGAGTATATGGTCCAGAATTAATGTTGGAAATTTTAAATAAAAGTCAAAAAGTCTTTTCTAAACCAAAACATTACTTTTTAGCTCCTAACAAAAAAAATATGATAGCAATTAAAAATTGGTATCAAAAAAAATATCCTAAAATGCATGCTTTCTTTGATTTTTTACCACTTAATCTCAATCAACAACAAGAACATTCATATTTACAAAAAATTATTTTAGAAAAGCCAAAAATAATTTGGGTTGGCATAGGTTCACCAAAACAATTAGAATTGGCAAGTTGGCTCAAAAAACACTCTAAAAACACTTTAATTATTTGCGTTGGGGCTGCATTTGATTTTATAAGTGGGAACAAAAAACAAGCTCCGCAGTGGATTAGAAAAAATAATTTAGAATGGTTGTTTCGTTTGCTTACCGAACCAAAAAGACTTTGGCGCAGATATCTTGTAGTAATTCCAAAATATCTAGTATCATTGATTTGGAAAAATTTATGAGCAAATCTATAAAAAACACTAAGATTTTAGTTACAGGGGCGGGAGGTTTTATAGGTGGTCACTTAGTAAAATATTTAAGAAATAAAGGCTATCAAGATATAAGAGCTATAGACATAAAACCTTTAAAAAATTGGTATCAAATCGACCCTAAAGCAGAAAATATCGTTTTAAATTTGAACCGTTTAGATAATTGCAAACTTGCAACTAAAAACATAGATGAAGTTTATAACTTAGCCTCCAATATGGGTGGTATGGGTTTTATTGAAAGTCATAAAGCCGAATGCATGCTTAATGTTTTAATTAATACAAACATGTTGCTAGCATCTAAAGAAGCAGGAGTAAAAAAATATTTTTATTCATCTTCTGCTTGTGTCTATTCTTTGAGCAAACAACAATCTACCGATATAGATGGCTTAAAAGAAAATGATGCTTATCCAGCGCAACCAGAAGATGGATATGGATGGGAAAAACTTTTTTCTGAACGCATGTGCAGACACTTTATGGAAGATTTTAAATTAGAAACCAGGGTGGCTCGTTTTCACAATGTTTATGGCCCACTTGGAGAATATAAAGGCGGAAGAGAAAAAGCTCCAGCAGCCTTAATTCGCAAAGTCATTGAGGCTAAAATTAATCAGAAAAAGGAAATTGAAATTTGGGGAGATGGTTTGCAATCTAGAACCTTCATGTACATAGATGACTGCGTCAAAGGTATTTATCTAATTATGAACAGTAATATTAGAGAACCAATTAATTTGGGAACTAGTGAGTTGGTAACTATCAATCAATTGGTTTCTATCATTGAAAAAATAGCTGGAATCACTTTAAAAAGAACTTACAACATAAATGCACCAAAAGGTGTAAGAGGAAGAAGTAGCGACAATACTTTAATAAAAAAATATTTAAATTGGGAACCAGAGATTCCTCTTAAAAAAGGGATTGAAAAAACATACAAATGGATTGAAAAACAGATTACTAAAAAATGAAAAGAAAGAAAAAATTACTTTATTTGAGTCAATGTTTCCCCTTACCACTTGATGGTGGTGGCAGAATTAAAACATTTAACACCTTGAAAACCCTGTCAATTGAATTTGATATTTTTGCTGTTTTTGTTTCGGAACGACACGCTACAGAAAAAGAGTTAAAAGAATTCGAAAAATTAAAGATTAAGGTAAAAATCTTTAAGACTAAATTAATGGCCGAGAGTATTAAAGAAGATTATTTCAAATTAGCTTGGAATTATTTACAACTTAGACCTCATTTTGTTTATCAATATCGATATGTTCCCAGTTTCAGTTGGA
>CAZBVY010000103.1:0-1860 GCA_964495475.1 uncultured Pseudomonadales bacterium | reverse complement strand
ATGTTGTTTGCTTTCATCTTTCAGCTCTTTTTTTATTTGATGAATAAGTAAAATGTTTTTTATAGAACTTGGTAGTTTATTTGATTTTTTATCTAAATTTATCAAGGTGCGTAAATAGTTGTTAATTTTTCTTTGTAACTTCAACATAATTATTTTTGTATAAAACCAAGTCCGGAATTACTAGGAAAAGGAAAACTAATTTTCTTATTACTTTTTAACTCACGCCAAAACTTATTTACTCCATATAAGCCACCAGCTAGTTCACCAGTAGCAACGATGTCATGAAAACTCATTAAACCACCTTTTTCAAGTTTAGAATAAAAAAGCTTGTAGTCTAATTTCACTCCGTGGTAAGAGTGATCTCCATCTATATAAATATATTGATATTTTTTCTTTGGATCTTTTTTGGCAAACTCTGCCGTAGTCATAACATGGGTTTTAATATAATTTTGAACACCAATTTTGGAGAAATATTCTTTTGAATTGATTTTCTTCCATAGGCCAATACCTTGCCAATTTTTTCCTTTTTCTTCATCGTCATAGCCAGCGTCAACAAAATCTACTTGACCAAATTGATTATCTTTACAAGCCATGGCCACAATTGCTGGAATATAACCCTTAAGCGATCCAACTATCAATATGTTTTTTGGTTTTAAATTTTGGATAAGTGCATAATGTAGCAAACCAAAACCTAGCTGTCCTTTGTTAAAATCAATGTTTTGACCTTCATAGCCATCATAATTTTCGATAATAAATTTACTAAGTTCTTTTTTGACTAGATTTTCTTTTAATTTTTTTTGTTCAATCTGATTTTTAATTAGATAATAAATTTTTCTCAAACCAAACCATTTTGTTTTGTCTAAAAAGTTAAGTGTTATAGTTTTATATAAATGCATGATCTTTATTACTATTTCTACATTTATTGGTTAAAGAATAAAAGAAGCAAAACTTATGTTAAGATAAATATCTGGTGCAAGGTCAACTAAATATTAAATCTAGCAAACTTGACAATTATAAAATATGCTTTTTCTCTAATTGGAATCAAATTTGTTCTTCTTTTTTAGTTTCTTTTATTAAAAAAAATCAATATGAATCAGTTTTTATTTTAGTTGATAACAAAATAAAAGATAAGCATCTAGATCTATTATTGAGTTTACTAAAAAAATCTAATATTACAGTTAATTTTTTATCTATTGTAAGTTCAGAACAACGCAAGACTCTCGGCACTTGCCAGCTAGTTTATAAAAAAATGCTCTCTTTAAATTTGGGTAGAAAAACTTTATTTATCAACTTTGGTGGCGGAGTTATTTCAGATTTAGGAGGATTTGTCGCCTCTACTTATAAAAGAGGTATCGATTTTATCAATTTACCGACTTCATTATTAGCAATGGTTGATGCAAGTATAGGAGGTAAATTAGGAATAGATTACCTAGAAAATAAAAACGCCATAGGTTTGTTTGCTAATCCCAAATTAGTTTTAATTAATCTTGAATTTTTAAAAACTTTACCGAAAAGAGAATTGTTAAATGGTTGGGCAGAAATGATTAAACACGGCTTAATTGATGATCGAGTTTTTTTTGATCTTATTCTTAGTAAAAAACCAACTGATTTTACTAAACAAGAATTAATCAAAGACATTCAATGGTCTTGTGAAATTAAATATAAATATGTTTGTAATGATGAATATGATTTAAAAGAAAGACAATTGCTTAATTTTGGTCACACAGTTGGTCATGCTCTAGAATCATATTTTTTATCTTCAAAGACAAAGCTAAAGCATGGAGAAGCAGTTTTGTGGGGCATGTTGATAGAATCTCGCATTTCTAATCTAATGGAAGTTTTACTTGATCAAGATTATGA
>CAZBVY010000102.1:0-1890 GCA_964495475.1 uncultured Pseudomonadales bacterium | reverse complement strand
CATCCAGTCGATGAGTTCGTGGCCATGTTTGCGGAAGTCGGTGATTGTCATGATTAGAAAGATGTTTTTTTATTCTGTTAAAAAATCAAATGTAGGAAAATTGGGAAACTGAGACTCCTTTTGGAAAAATTAAAAAGAGGTGCTCTGATAAAAATTGAAATTTATTAGCCCAATCTAAAAAAAGCAACATACCCCTAAATCCCCTTAAGGGGACTTATGCAACCAACTGATATTTAGTGTTTCTCCCTTTAGGGTCAGGGGTTAAAAACACTAAAAATCAGTAGATTTGTGGTTTTAGACTGAGCTAATCAATTATAAAACATTAGACATGAAACTCACTGCAATTATCGAAAAATCAGCCAATAGATGGCATGAAAGAAAAAAAGTATTGGCTTTTATTCATATCCTAAAAAAAATTACATTTGTAATCATAGAAAATCCTGGTAACATGATCAGAGAAAAGTAAATCAAAACACAATACTATGGAACAACTCATAAACAGAATTACCATAAACCCGGAAATTTGTCACGGGAAACCCATCATCAGGGGCTTAAGGTATCCCGTAGAGAATATGCTGGAATTACTGGCTTCCGGTATGTCCATAGAGGAATTGCTTGAAGATTATCCTGATTTGGAAAGGGATGATTTTCTGGCATGCCTTGCTTATCAATTCAAAACCAAAAGTTTATCATAAAAATAATTTATACTTTTACTAAAATTAAAACAAAAACTTTTAAGGAAATGCAAATAGAAAGAACAACAGATGAAATTGTTATCAGGCTGCCTGCCTGGGTGAAGATAGAAGGCATTGAAAACCTTCTGGATTACCTGATTTACAGCGAAGCCACTTCAAAGTCGAAAGCGACACAGGACGACATTGATGCACTGGCCAAAGAAGTTAAAAAAGGATGGTGGGAGCGAAACAAAAGCAGGCTGGTAAAATGAAATTTGTTCATACAAAATTGAATTTTTGAAAAATGGAAAGAATTTACCTTGATACATCAGTTTTTGGAGGATATTACGATAAGGAATTTGAATATTGGACAAAGATTTTGTTTGATAGGATTATTCAAGGCGGATACAAAATTCTGTATTCACAATTAACCGACGCTGAACTGGCAAATGCACCAGAAAAAGTAAAGAACCTCCTTTTACAGATTCCTGAAAACCTGATTGAAGTTATTGAAATACTGGAAGAAGCAGTTGAGTTGGCCAATAAGTATGTCGAAGAAAAAGTTGTTGGAAAATCGAGCATGGGCGATTGCATTCACATTGCCCTGGCAACCATTTTTGATGCCGACGTATTGGTAAGTTGGAATTTTAAGCACATTGTAAATCTGAACAGAATAAGAGGGTACAATTCAATTAATTACCGGTTAGGGCATAAAATATTGGAAATAAGAACACCCAGAGAAATATTAGATCATGAAAACTAAAACAGAAAAAAGAATGATTGACGAATTGAGAGAAATTCGTGATAAAATCAGCGATGATTTGAAAGATTTATCTTTCGAAGAATTGTTGGAATATTTAGAGAAAAGGAAAGCGTTGCATCCAAAAATAAAAGCAAGAAAAACAATAAGTGTTTAGGATAAAACGCAGATTATTAATAATGTAAAATATTTTTTTAATTAATTTATCAATGACATAATCGTACTAAAATATTAAAATAAAAAGCGTTAGCTTTTATTCTTGCTTTAGAAAATCGCCAATTTTCAATTTCACCAAGAATTTAAGTAACACGCTCACGCCTCAGGCGTGGGCTGTTCTTATTTGGTGAAAAGGTGTTTGGCGATACCTCTAAAGCGGATAGGTTACAGTTCCCACGCTTTTTTTATTAAATCAATTAATGCCTTGGAGGGAGCTGATGGCAATCAATAAAAACTTAT
>CAZBVY010000101.1:0-1895 GCA_964495475.1 uncultured Pseudomonadales bacterium | reverse complement strand
ATTATTGATGGATGTACATGGTCTTAATTTGCTCAATAGTGCTGTCAGAGACATTGCTAAATATGGTGAGAAAAGGATAAAAGAAAACGAAAAAACTCAACTCACCGAAAAACAATTAAGTGAAAAAGTCAAAAATGAAAAAGACAACGTTCTAAACAGCAAACAAGCTGAACAACTCCTAGAAAAAAATAAAAACAACCCAGATTTTGCCAGAATAATTGAATCCGAATTAAGCATTATTAATAACGAAGATCAATTAGATGAAATTTTCTCTAAGAAAATTCAGGAAATAACTAATTATCAAGATAACACTAGAATTCGTTTAGTTATTGAAAATGTTCGCCCTTTAATTGAAGTTTTTATTCAACAAGGTCTTCCTCCAGAATATTTAATTCCTGATCCAAGAAATTTTGATTATAACCGTTTTGTTAATGTTTTTGGGAATAGTTTAGATAGAAATGTTTTTAATGCTCACAAAGAAGAACTTGCCAATTTAATTATTTTTTATTGGAAACGCAAAAGAGCCATTTGGGCAACAGAGGTTCGTCAAGAATTAGCTTTGGAAAAATATACTCCTGAAGAAGCGCAGAAGCTTTTCGAAGAAATTAAAAAAGATCCACAAAAACTAGCCGCCCTACGTAATTTAGGCACACTCAACTTAACTTATGGAGGAAGGCAAATTACTGAAGAACTAGCTGGTTTAGTCAATTCAAGTAGCCCAGAAATGGACGCTTTTCAAACTCAACAAAAAGTTCTAATTGAAAAATATTTAGAAGCTGAGATCGCTAAATTGTCCAAAGTGGAACAACAAAAAACTCTTAAAGTTTTTTTTGATTTTTATACTCCGGGAGTTGTATATCAAGAATACAGCATAGAAATTTTTCAAAGCCAAATTGCTCCACAAATCAATCCCATGGATTTTTACATGTTGCAAATGGCTGAGGAATTTGGGCCAGAAGCTTTTACAGCGGATGGTGACGGCTATGCACAAAGAGCTTTTGCACCAGGTGCAAATTATCAGGGCACTGATTTTATGGATAGCGCCATCGGTCAGGCAGGTAAAAAATTAGCCACCAAAGCTTTGAGTGAAGGCTTATATTTGGCTTTAGATGCCGCTGGTGGTTGGGGTGAAGCCTTGCGTGCTGCTGAAGCAGCTGCTCCAATCATCAAAAAACTTAAAGAACAACTCATTGAAATGGGTTTGGAAAAAATTATCGAATGGGTTAAAAAACACTGGCCATTAATTTTATTGGGGGTGATTTTAGCTGCTCTCGCCGCTTTGCTTCCATGGCTATTAATTTTAATTCCAGCATATTTTTTACTTAAAAATGGTTGGGGTGGCTTAAAAGATTTATTCTCTGGAACAAGTAAGATAATTGGTCAAACCGGAGGAAGTCAAGCTAGCTTAGGAGCACAAGCGACTCTACAAAATCAAACCACCGCTTCACAATTACCACAAGGTGCTAAAACTCTACTCAATCAATTTTCATCTTCAGCCATGGTTACCGCTGGCCAAGCAGTGGTGGCTACGGTAGGAGTAACCACCGTTTTCGTTTTTATCTATCAAACCAGTCTTAATTCAGCTTTTTTAACAGATTTTCCCATCAATGACCCAGGAAATATTAGTTCTGTTGAAAAAACTTCAAAATATGCCGAGATTCAAAAATCTGCCAAAATTACTAAAGGCTGTCTTAGCTTAGATAGCAACGGCACTAAATGTGAAAATCCATCTTTTCCTTTATCAATTGAGTATACCGTAACCATAAAACCCAAAGAAGATTTTTCTCTACAAATTACCAACATAGAGGACAAAATCAAATTTAAACAGAGCAAAAAAGGTTGGGAAGAAAGTGGCAAAGCAATGCCATCTATTGAACAACAAAGAACCCTTGATT
>CAZBVY010000100.1:0-1923 GCA_964495475.1 uncultured Pseudomonadales bacterium | reverse complement strand
TTTTAACAAAATCACTGGCTACATCAATGGAAACATCAAAAAAACCACCTGGATTATTGCGTAAATCAAGAATTAAGCCAGCAATTTGGTCTTTTTGTTTAGTTATCTCAGTTACAGCTTTGTTCCATTCGTCTAGAGTTCTTTCACCAAATTTAGCAAGTTTTAAATGAGCAAATTTTTTACCATTGGTTTCTGTAAATTCTAAAGTAACACTTTCTACGATAATTTCTTCACGAACAACTTTAATGTCCTGATTGCTGTTATCACTTTTTCGATAAATACTTAAAATAACCGATGTTCCTTTAGGACCACGAATATTTTTAACCGCATCATCTAAAGTCCAATTAGTGGTATCTTCATCTAAACCTGTATTTTCATCTTTAATGTGAATAATCATATCGCCAGCTAAAAGTCCTGCTTTTTCACCGGGACTACCACTTAGAGGAGCAATTATGCCGACTACTCCATCTATGTAAGCCAATTCGATACCAACTCCATAAAAACTACCAGCCAAATCTTCTTCTGCTTTGGAATTATCTTCTGGAGGCAAATACATGGTATAAGGATCACCTAAACCCCAAACCATTCCAGAAATTGCTCCATCCATCATTTTATTTTCATCTATTTCTGCGGTTTCTAAATAATCTCTTTCTAAAAGTTGCCAAACTTCCCAAAAAGTATCCATGGAAACAGTAGATTTACCATTAGAACTACTAATTAAACTACTAAGATTATTAGTTTTAGTTTTTTTGGCAAGATTTTCGAAAAAAGAAATTTTTTGACCAAATAAAGAACCTTCGTTAGCATAACGAAAACCTAAAATTAAACCTAAAGTCATCAATAAAATAGCAAAAATTGTAGTGCGAATAAAAGGGAAAAGCCAGCCTGATTTTTTTCTCATACAGAAAGACTATTGTAAGCCAGCTGCTAAAAAAAATCACAAGTAAAATCGCTGAAATGATTAAACAGTTTGAGTAAATGGCAAAAGGGCTAAATGTCTAGCTCTTTTGACTTCTCTGGCTAATTTCTTTTGGAATTTAGCACTAAGACCTGTTTTGGCTCTTGGCAAAATAGCGCCCTGAGCGGTTACAAATCTTTTGAGTTCTTCGGCTTTTTTGTAGCTAAAGTTATAAGTCTTCATTTTTCTTCCTTAACTATTAATATTCTTAATTTTTAAATTTTTAAAAAGGGATGTCGTCAGAGACATCTTCTACTTCAGCTGCTTCTGCTGGAACAGCAGTTTCTTCAGTATTTTTACTATTTTCTTCTGCTTCTGCTTCATTTTCTTCATTGCCAGCAAATTTACCACCTCTATTACTGAGTAACATCATATTATCAATGACAATTTCAGTAACTTTTCTGATTTCGCCACTTTCAGTTTTCCAATCTCTAGTCTGAATGCGACCTTCGACAAATACTTTGTCACCTTTGTGCAATAACTGACCACAAATTTCTGCTAATTTAGACCAAGCAACTACATTATGAAAATCTACTCTTTCTTGTTTATCTCCGCCATCAGCTGGAGTCCAAGAACGATTAGTAGCAATTCCAAATGAAGCTACTGCAGTACTATTGGGAGTATAACGAAGATTAGGATCTCTGGTTAAATTCCCAATTAACATGACTTTATTTAAAGAACGGACTGACATTTTTGCCTTTCTCTCATCAGAGTGTGTTTATATTGATCTTTTTTCATTATGCAGTAACAAAATTACAAGAAGTGTGACTATTTCAATTTTAGTAAAGAAAAGAAACCAAGAACATAAATTAATCTTCAATAGATTTTTCTATTTCGTCATCAGCTATCACCAATAAATGGCGAATAATTTCACGATTTAAAGTTAAAGTTTGATCAAATTTTTGGACATTTAAAACTGGAAAATTCAAAATCATGTGCACATAAACTGCTTCTTCATAAGTTTT
>CAZBVY010000099.1:0-1936 GCA_964495475.1 uncultured Pseudomonadales bacterium | reverse complement strand
TTAGGTAAAATATTTTGATCATCCATACAAAATTCATTCTAGTCGACTTTTTTCTCTTTGAAAATAAGCGACTTTTCCAATATACTTGGAGCCAATGAACACTGATTTAGTACTTGCTCTCGAGTATAAAAAACCAAAACTGATCTTAAAAATCTTTCTTTTCTTCATATTAGCTTTGATCTTAAGCATTATTGTGATTTTTACTTACTTTACGATTAAAACTAACCGTTTTATTAAAAGTTTCGCTCAATCGGCCAATATAAGCAAAGAAGAAGTTTTAAATACTGCTTCTGCTTCAGTTGATCAATTTCAAACTAATTATCAAAACATTGAACAGCTACCAAAAAAATATAACTTTTTAATTTTAGGGACTGATAAATTAAGTGGTAGAGATGGAGATCCAGAATTAACCGACACTATGCTGTTTTTACAAGTTAATTTTGAAGATAGTAAAATTAAAACTCTTACTTTTCCCAGAGATTTGTATTTAGAGGATTACCAAACCAAAATTAACGCTCTTTATTTTTATGGTCGAGATAAATATCCTGATAATCCAGAACAATTTCCCAAAGAAATTATTGAACAATTAAGTGGTCAAAGTATCGATCACGTAATTGTACTTGGCATCGAAGATTTAGAAAAATTAATTACCATAGTTGGAGAAATAGAAATTGATGTCCCAGTTGCATTTACAGATCCTACTTTCCCTGTGCCTGGAATTGATGTTAGTGTTGTCACTGATCCTGAAATACTTTATGAAGAAATTAGCTTTACCAAAGGTTTACAAAAAATGGACAGTTCTACTGCTCTTAAATACATGAGGAGTCGTTATAGTGAGGGTGATGAGGGTACCGATGAAGCTAGAGCCTACAGACAACAATTAGTTTTAGAAGCTTTGTCTAAACAAATTTTAAATATCAGAGATCCTCAAAAATTGGGTCAACTTTATCGTTTTTATCTAGATTATTTCTCTTCAAGTATTTCTTTAGAAAAAATTATTCAGATTGGTACTGTTTTTATCGATCACATGAGTAAAGAAAATGCAAAAATAGATTTTGAAAAACATCAGCTCAGTATTTATCCAGATAATAAAGAGGGAGTAATTTATAATCCTCCACTCTGGCAGAGTAAACAACAGTGGATCTATAAAATTAAAGATCAAAACAAATTTACTGAAAGTATTCATGCTATTTTCAACTAAAAATCTTATTAGACTTATGCTATTAGTCATCATTATTTTGGCTTTTATGGCAGGATTTTTTCAATCTTCTTTAGAAGCAGAGCAAAAAAAATCTAAATATCTTGAAAAAAAAATTACCCAATTGGAAAATCAAATTGAAGAAATGGAGCTTTAATATGTCAAATCAAAAAACTATTCTTGTTACCGGTGGAGCTGGATTTATCGGTTCTAATTTTGTTCATTATTATTTAAAAAATCATCCAGAAGACAGAATTATTAATTTAGATTTATTAACCTATGCTGGTAATTTAAGCACACTTAAAGATATTGAAAATAATTCTAATTATAAATTTATTCATGGCGATATTAGAGACGCTCAATTAATTGATAAAATCATGGTAGATGTTGATATGGTCGTGCATTTTGCAGCCGAAAGCCACGTTGACCGTTCGATCATGGAGCCAGCTCTTTTTTTAGAAACCAATGTAATGGGTACACAAGTTTTATTAGATTCAGCCCTACGTCACAAAATTAGAAGATTTCACCACATTTCTACTGACGAGGTTTTTGGTGCTTTAGAACTCAACACCTCTAATAAATTCAATGAGCAAACTCCCTATAATCCTCATAGTCCCTATTCCGCTTCTAAAGCTGCCTCTGATCATTTAGTGCGTGCTTATGGTGACACTTATGGTTTGCCATTTACCTTAAGTAATTGTTCCAATAATTATGGCGAATATCATTTTCCAGAAAAAA
>CAZBVY010000098.1:0-1938 GCA_964495475.1 uncultured Pseudomonadales bacterium | reverse complement strand
TGTACATGCCAGCATGAATAATGAAAGAAATGCTGGAGCTAATGCAGTAGGATAATATCCTGCATTATTTAGCTCAATAAGGCGAACCGGAAGTTTTTATCCAGCTTAATCCCAACAAAATAAAAAATCGCCATACAGGCGATTGTTTATTTTGTGAGCTTGAGAGGACTCGAACCTCTGACCTCTTCAATGTCAATGAAGCGCTCTAACCAACTGAGCTACAAGCTCGCGCTCACAGGACGCAATTATAAATCAAGAAGACCCATTCGACAATTGCTACAAAAGCCTTCATCAGTTATAATCCTCTCGTCAAGAGAAATTAATATAGTATAATAAACGACCTTGCGTGATTAGAAAAAAATACAACAAAAATAGAAGTGAACAAATTTATGTGAAAGCGAACCATCAGATTCGTTTTCCCAAAGTTCGCGTTCTAAACGAATATGGTGAGTCATTGGGGGAAATGTCCTCTAATGAGGCTTTAGAGAAAGCCATGGAGCAAGAAATTGATTTGGTATTGGTGACAGAAAAAGCAGAACCACCAGTAGTTAAAATCATTGAACTTTCAAAATATAAGTATCAGCTCAAGAAAAAAACAGCTGATACCCGTAAAAAGTCTAAAACTCAAGAACTCAAAGAATTGCGTTTTACCCCCTTTATGGGCGAAGCTGACTTCGATGCTAGAAATCGCAAAGTCAGAGACTTTTTGGAAAAAGGCAATAAAGTTAAATTAACTTTAACTTTTAAGGGAAGACAAATTGTTCGTAAAGATTTAGGCTTTGAAGTTTTTGAAAAAATCTTTACCAGCAATGCTGACGTTGGCAAAATTAGTTTGCCACCTAAGTTAATTGGTAAAAAACTGCAAGCTCAGCTTGATCCAATCGGTAAGAAAAAATAGGATTAAAATCTATGAAAAAAATTAAAGTAAAAACCAGAAAAGGTGTCTCTAGACGTTTTCATGTGACAGGCGCTGGTAAAATTATGCGTCGTATTCAAAATCGTCGTCATCTTCGTAAAAACAAAAGTAAAAAAGCTATTAGAAACTATAGAGTACCAGTTGAAGTGACCGGTGCATTCGCCAAGAAAATCAGAAAAATGCTTGGTTTAGCTTAATTTTTTCTAGAAAGAAAGATTTCTTATGTCAAGAACAAAAACAAGTATTACTCGTCGTAAAAGACACAAAAAAGTCCTCGATCTTACCAAGGGTTTTCGCGGTACAAATAATCGTCTTTATAAAAGAGCTAAAGAAGCCTTATTACATGCTGGACAATATGCCTATATTGGTCGCAAATTGCGTAAACGTGATATGCGTAAATTATGGATTGTTCGCATTACCGCTGCTGTTAAACAAGTCAGTGAAAGCCTCAATTATTCTCGTTTTATTAAAGGTTTAAAAACCGCTAAAATCGAGTTAAATCGCAAAATGCTCTCTGAAATTGCAGTGAAAGATTTTGACGCTTTCAAAGAGATTGTTGCCAAAATTCAAAAATAAGTATATAAATAATTCGTCATGTTAAGTCTTTATCGCAAGCAAACTACTATTGTTTTCCAAAACTTCTCTATGAAGAAGAGAGCGGGGTAGTTGGTATACAAATTTAAGATAAAAAATTAAAAACCCCGCAAACAAGCGGGGTTTTTTAGTTTTTTAAGAAAGAAAAAATATGAAAGAAACAACAATGCACCTAGAAGATCAGCCTGGCCCCATGCCTGAAAAAAAATCTGAAACATTAGCAAAAGCCAGAAGTTTAGGCAAAATTTTGCGAGAGCATCCAGATATTCAGTCTAATTCACCAGAGCTATATGTCTTAACTTATCTTGATAATCTTGGATCTCACAAGATATAGCGTTATAATGAACGAAAATTGAAATAAATATGAACCAACAAGACCCATTTCAACTCTGCAAAAATCTTTTGCAAGAAATCAATCAAGAGACTAG
>CAZBVY010000097.1:0-2021 GCA_964495475.1 uncultured Pseudomonadales bacterium | reverse complement strand
TGATGGATTACGATGGTCACCCAGATATGAATGAGACCATCCAGATGTATTTACCGGTAGTCGGAAAAGATAGCGCTGGAAATTTACAAATTTTAAATCAAGATGGCCAAACTATCACCATTGCTAACTCTGCAGATGTAGATTGGAACATGGTGGTTACAGATCCAAACGATCCAAGAATTGATTGGCCAAATTTGCCAGTGGGTCCTAATAGCGGTTTAACTCCGGTTCAGTATTTGATTTCTGATAAAGTTAGGGGTGGAAACGAAAGTTTCATTATACCCACTATTTTATTAGATAAAACCATGGGTCAAATTTTTATGGAAGGAAGGGGAAAAGGAATGATTCCTAGCTTTCGTTTTCTTACCGTGGCAGATATTGACGAAAATGGAATACCTATCTCGTTTAGGCTATCGTTAGTAATACTTAATTCAACTATATTAACCACAGAAAACAGTGATTTTTTAGCTTCTGCTGGAATTACAGTTTCTGATAATGAAAGCTTTTTTGTTAATTTACAAGAAAACTCTGTTTATTATATGGGCATAGAACAAAACCAAGATGATGTCTGGGATAAAAATTACAACACTACAATGAATGCTTATCAAGGTTTAATTACTGACAACAGAATCATTTCTATTTTGACTCATCAAGCAGAGAATGCACAAGAAATAATGCTTTTGCCACCTTCTTTATTAATTCAAAAAAAATAACAGAGAGTATTTAAAGAAACAAAGACGTAATTAAGGATGCTCTTGTATTGCTTACTAAAAAAATGTTAGAATTTTGATGTGAAAAAGAAATTTCTAGTGTTAGTACTGTTTATTTTGATCTCAGCTTCAAGTTTCTATTTTTACAATAATGCTAAAAATAGAAACAACATTGCTAATAAATTTATTTATAACAATCAAACTAATCAATGGGAACAAATTAAAGATGAAAAAGATCGATTAGGACCAGATCGAGCTCAAATTTTAGAAAAAAATAATAATGTAGATGGTCTTCATAATCCCACAGTTTTAAAAGGTTATTTTACTAAATATGATGAAGTCACTCAATTATTAAGTGTTAAATCGCTTTTGTCATTTACTCAAGGATTATTTGAAAATGCTGAGTTAAAATTATTACCAAACCAAGTTATCTATTGTGTTCCGGAAATTTATACTGATCCAAACAATGGCAAACAAATTGAAATTGCCAAATTGAATATTCCAATTAAAACTGGTGGCAAACTTTGGATTCCAACTGAAAAAATCATTAGTTTTAATGAGTTTATACGTCAAAGTAACGACAGAACTTTTCTATTCCTTCAATTAACTCAAGATTATAACCCTCAAATAACAAACTATGTTCAAAAATTAATCGTGGTTGGTATATGCGAATAAAATTTTTTTTCATTTCACTATTACTCGTAATTGGTTTGCACGTATCTGGCACCAAAATATTCGCTGGTTGTGACGCAACATCATGCGGTTCTTGTAGTGGGCCCTGTGGCTTACAGACTTGTACTTTCTCTGCTTGGTTCACTACTTATAATCCAGTATTTGAGTGTGTTGGCGGATGTGTTACGCTTGAATGTTGGGACCCAAGTCAAACGACTGATCCGAACACTGAATATTGGACTCCTCAAGGAGGCTATGACGGAGTTGATTGTTTGGACACCTGTGATCCAAAATGTGTTCTTACCGATGGTAATCCTACAAACGGTAGTTGTATCGAAGAAACCGGTGAGCAACTCTGTGACTGCAATAATCCAGGGGATCCTACTCCTATTCCAACAAGTGATGGAGGTGGAGGAGGAAGTGATCCTACTCCTACTCCAATTGCATCTTTTATTACTGGCACCATTCAGGAAGATAATGGGGCAGCTTTTAGTGGTAATGTTTGTACTCAAGCTACCAGTAATCCTTTATCTCTTACTAATCTAAGTATTACTTCAGGAGCTTATTCAGCTAATTTCAGTAGTATTATCCCTGGATTCTATACACTTAATACTAGTGGTACTGGTAACAATTACACCG
>CAZBVY010000096.1:0-2039 GCA_964495475.1 uncultured Pseudomonadales bacterium | reverse complement strand
GCTTTAATTCTGTAAGTTACGTCTGTACCAGCAATATTTTCTTCATTTTTTGGCATTTCTAAATTAACGCTAATATCACTTTCTGAACCACAATATTCTGTTGGATTACCATAGCGAGAATCTGTTTGTGAAGATAACCAAGCATCAATCCCTTCTTGCCAACGATTGCGTCCATCTTCACTAATCGGATCATCTTCCCTGAGAACAATAAATTCCTTTTCATTGTAATCACCGACAGAAATTTTGGCTTCAGTAGCAAGCTTATGTTCTTCGCCCTTACAAACTTTTAGCCATCTATGAATTGGATCTAGTTCATTACTTAGAGTTCCTTTAATAATAAAGTCCCATTTAACAGGAAAATTATCATGACTTCTAAAACCAGATACTGCGTCCAATTCAACTCTGTCCACATTACTTGGCATTTGCCATTCTGGAGCCTGATAACCAAGGTCTAATGCTGAAAAAATAATACGACGCCAAATTGGTGAAGCACCCGTGATACCAGAGGCCACATAGCTCATGGCAGTATTATCGTTATTACCCACCCAAGTTCCAACAATTACATTTTGACTCCAACCAATTGTCCAGTTATCTTTCATGTTGTTGGTCGTACCAGTTTTGACAGCGATTGGCTTACCAGTATTGAGTAGAGAATTGGCCCCAAAAGCAAGTAAGCGGGCATTATTGTCAGATAAAATATTATTGATAATAAAAGTTTCACCCTCATCAATAATTTTTTGACCTTCAACTGGATGATGTTCATAAAGCAAATTACCATCCTGATCTTCTACTTTAAGAATTGAGACTGGCTCAATTTTTAGACCTCCATTGGCAAAGGCACTATAAGCTGTCACTAAATCAATCATCTTCACTTCGGCACCACCTAAAGTAATAGCAAAACCATAGCGACTTAAGTTTTCTTTAGTCGGCTCAAGAGTTTGAAGCCCCATAGTGTAAGCTAGATTTAAGAAATTCTCCAAACCTACAATAGCTAAAGATTTAACCGCTGGTATGTTAAGAGAGCTTCCCAGCGACTCTCTTAAACTTACCGGACCTCTAAATTTGCCATCATAATTTTTTGGTGTATAGGGTTCTTCTTTATCATTGCGATTAAAAGTAGTTTGCACATCCATGAGCATGGAAGCGGGATTGTATCCTTTTTGTATCATGGCTAAATAAGTGATTGGTTTGATTGAAGAACCAGGCTGACGTAAACCATCGGTTACGACATTAAATTGCCCACCAATATCTGAATCAAAATAATCTTTACTACCAACCATAGCTAAAATTTCACCAGTCTGAGGATTCATCGCTAAGGCAGCGCCATTACTAATATTATATTTTTTAACACCTTCAACTTCTTCCATAACTGCCATTTGAGCTTTTTCTTGTAATTGCCAATCTAGGGAGGTAGTTACTTTTAGACCACCTTTATTTAATAATTCAACACCAAACATTTCTTCTAATTGTGTGCGAACATAAAAAATAAAATGAGGGGCTTTGATTTGAGTGGCTGCGCGCTCAAATTTTAAATTTTCTATAGAAGCTAAAGCATCCTGATAAGCAATATCAGTGACATAGCCATTGTCTTTCATGGCAGATAAAACTGCTTTAGTACGCATTTGCCAAAATGGCTTGCCATCGTCATCTAATCTGCCAGAATACGGAGAGTAAACACTAGGACGCTGTGGTAAACCAGCTAAAAAAGCAGATTCTAATAAAGTTAGTTCTGCGATTGGTTTATTAAAATACATTTCCACTGCTGTACCAACGCCCCAGCCATTGCCCCCATAAGGAGATTCATTGAGATACATCGCTAAGATTTCATCTTTAGTAAATTTTCTTTCTATTTGAGTAGAAATGACAAACTCTTTAAATTTGCGAGTGATGGTTTTTTCATTACTTAAAAAAACATTTTTTACTAATTGCTGAGTAAGAGTAGAACCACCCACTACGCGTCCGCCTCTAAAAATTAAATTGTATGGAATACGCACTATCGTTAAAAAATCAAAACCACCGTGTTTGTAAAAATCTTTATC
>CAZBVY010000095.1:0-2046 GCA_964495475.1 uncultured Pseudomonadales bacterium | reverse complement strand
AGGGCCGATAGCTCAGTTGGCTAGAGCGCTGCATTCGCATTGCAGAGGTCAGGGATTCGATTTCCCTTCGGTCCACAAAAAATAAAATTGAATTATTTAAATTTACTTATCAAAAGAGCTCAGGGCTTTGATAGTACTTACTACATAGTTTCCATTTTGATCAGCAAAAGCGACAATTAAACACTGCAAGTCTTTGTAGAAGTCATCTAATTCAACCTCTTCACCTTTATAATCTTGAAAACTAGTGTTTTTAGCAAAGCTAAAATGGAGGTTTTCTCCTTCAGCTCTGGGTACAATTTCTAAATCACTTTTACCGATATCAGCAATAGAACCAATAGTAATAACCTTATTTTTAGGAGTAAAGTCTTTTTCATAAACTATGATTTTTTTAATTTTTAAATTACCTTCAACAACCTCACTATAAATGCCTACCCAGTTATCAATCACAATTTCATCAACTTTAATATCTTTGCCTTTTTTTTGAATAATAACTTCTTCTCCTATTGGAACAATTTTGCTTCCTGCATAATTGTTAACGGTTAAAGTTTCTTTACTAACGCGCATAACTTTGGCTAGATAAGCTCTTTGTGTACGCAAATTAGCACCCACTGTTCCAAGTTCGGTTTTTTTCTCTTGGATGACTTTTTTAATATTATCAATAGTACTGTTTTCTTCTGGCTGTGCACTTTCAGAACTAGTATTGGCAAAAACTAGACTAGTGGATAATAAAAATAGACCACTAGCTATTAGTAAGAAAAAATTTTTATATTTTGTTGTATTGTTATTCAACTTCATAAACGACTGTTCTTTGTTTGCTAATCTGTTTTCCATCTTCATCAATACTATTAATTTCAATCAAATTACCACCTGGAATAAGTTTAACCTTAACTGAAAAATTACCTGATTCATCAGTATTACTAATGCTTTCTACGTCATTCACTAAAATTACGACAAAACTATCTGGATTGCCACTACCAGAAACAATTAATTCTTCCTCATTGGTGAGTAATTCTTCTTCTGGACTATTAATAACCAATTGAGGATCTTGTATGATTGCAGATTCTGTACTAATGGGGTTATTAATCAATTGATCAGTATTGCTGTTCTGACCAGTTTTGTTATTTTCTGAATTTTGATAGATTCCGAAGGTGATCATTAATCCGAGAGTAATGCCAACGAAAACTGCTAAAAGAATTTCTTTTCGCATAATTTTTTGTATTAAGCTTGTGCTTAAGAGAGAGTATCTTAAGTCAATTATACACAAAAGTAAAGTTTTAAGATAAGTTTTGACAGTTAAGATTCCTATGTTAGACTATTTTGCAGAAGGTTTAACTACTTATGCAAATTACTTATCACGGTCAGTCTTGCTTTAAACTTAAGGGAGAATTAGGTAGTGTAGTGACTGATCCATTTGATGATAAGGCTGTAGGTATCAATTTGCCACGTCTAAATGCGGAAATAGTAACAATTTCACATAATCATGCCGATCATAACGCTAGTAATAAAGTAAAAGGCACCAATAAAAGAGAAAATCCTTTTATTGTTGATTTTCCTGGTGAATATGAAGTGGGGGGTATTTCAGTTTTTGGTACTAAAACTTTTCACGATCAAGTTAATGGAGCAGATAGAGGCACAAATATTATTTTTAAAATTTTAATTGATGGTTTGTCTATTTGTCATTTGGGTGATTTAGCACACCAATTAGATGAACAGCAAATAGATGCGATTGGTATGGTGGATGTTTTGTTTTTGCCAGTAGGTGGGCCATTTTCTTTAATGAATGGAGAAGCGATTAAGGTTGCTAATGCCATCAGTCCAAGCATTCTTATTCCAATGCATTACAGTGACAGTTCATATCCAAGTGATACTAAATTACAGCCATTAGATCAATTTTTACAAAGCTTTGGAGCTTCTGTAGAACCAGAAGATAAACTAATAGTTGAGAAAGATCGCTTGCCCGAAGAAATGCAATTAGTGGTCTTGCGTCGTAGTTAAAAGCGTTGTAAATTGACCACAGAGAAAAGAGCGTATGGATCCAAAAATTCC
>CAZBVY010000094.1:0-2063 GCA_964495475.1 uncultured Pseudomonadales bacterium | reverse complement strand
TGATGCGGAAAATAACATCATTGGCTTACTAAACATTATGGAAGCAGCCAAAGAAGTACCAATCAAAAAAGTGATTATGGCGGCTACGGGCGGAGCGATGTATGGCAACAAACAAACTCCTTTCAACGAAACGATGAAAGCTGAGCCACTGTCGCCTTATGGCATTTCTAAACGCGCTGGTGAACTTTATTTAAATTACTATTATGAACTTTACCAGATTCCTTTCATTTCTTTGCGTTACTCTAATGTCTATGGCCCACGCCAAAACGCTCATGGTGAGTCTGGAGTAATTGCAATTTTTACCGAAATGATCGCCGATGGTAAAAGTCCAGCAATTAATGGTGATGGCACACACACCCGTGATTATGTTTATGTCGAAGATGTCGCTAGAGCGAATATTTTGGCTCTAAATAGTGATTTTGTAGGAGAATTGAATATTGGTACTAAAACTGAAATCTCTACCAATGAAGTTTTTCGTAAAGTCGTTAGTGAAATGAGGGTTAATATCGAGGAAAAACACATCGAAGAAAGACCCGGTGAGCAAGTGACCAGTTCGCTTGATTATAGTAAAGCCACCGAAATTCTCGGTTGGGAACCACGTGTTGATTTTGATGAAGGCGTAAAAAGAGTGGTTGAGTGGTATAAGAATAAATAGGCTATTTTTCAAGAATTACAATTTCTAAAGTTTCACTGCATTTGAAGCGTTCTTTTTCTGTGGACTCACCAAAGAGAGTTAATTCGTAATAACTTGTTTTGCCGTGCTCATAAATATCATCGTCTAAAACTACAGCCATTATAGAAGCTTGGCCATTCTCGGTGTTAATATCTTTGACCCGACAACCAGCTTCGCTCATTAAATACTGAAATTCCATGGCGTTGTGATAAGGATGATACTTTGATTGATTACTGATAAATAAGGGTTCTTGATATTTTTCACAAAAGTTCTCTGAACAACTTTGTAAATCGTTTAAACTATGTCTGGCAGGAGCAAAATAATTAGCTGACAAGGCAGCTTGAAGGAAAACTACATAGAGAAAAACTGCCACTAAATAAATATAACGAGCTCTTAAAAAACTAATCAATAAGAAAAATAAAGGCAAAAGCCCAAAAATATAATGTGAATGAAAAGAAACTGGCATTAGCAAAGTCAAAATTAAAGTAAGAAGAAAAAGCCAAGAACTATGTTCCAAAAATAAGTTTTTTTCTCTTTTATGAGATAAAAAAGCAAATAAAGCGATGAAAAGCAGTAATAGAATCGCCCAAGAAGGTGTGGTAGAGAAACCAAATTCACTCAAACTCTTCAAGCGATCAAGAAAAAAATTATGACCTTGATCAATTTTTTCACCAAAAAGCATCATTTTACTCAAGAGAAAACCGTGACGTAATTCAAAAAATAAAGTGGGTAAATTAAGCAATCCAAGCGAAGCAATTAGATAAGCTAGATAGGGCAAGAAAACTTGGCGACGACGCCAAAGTAATAAAAATAAAAAAGCTAACAGCGTGGGCGCAGCCGAATAAGAAAAGGCAGTCGCTAAAGCGATAAAAAAAGCACTGACCATCAGCAAAATTTTGGTAGGTTTTTTTTGTACTAAATAAACAGTCAAACTATAAAAAGCTATCAAAATGCAAGGCGTTACAAAAGAGGGATTCCAGATGAAACGACCTTGGATAATGTATTGCGGATGCACGGTGATGAGTAAAAAAACTAGTAATAAAGATTTCTCTAAACGCGGATAAAAACGTAGAAAATATAAGCCCAAAGCAAAACTGATTAAATAGAAAGCACTATAAGCAATTAAACTAGCATAGGGCGAGTGACTAGAAAGTAAATAGAAAGGATAAAGCAAGTAAAAATAAACAGCACTCTGATTAAATGGCAAAGCACTAGTTTGCGGGCCAAGTAAAGGTGGCTTGCCAGATTCTTGCCATTTCCAAAGCGCTAAGAAGTCTCGACCGATATCGTTAAAAAATAAAAGCGAAGTGTCAATTTTATAAAATCTAGTCCAAAGAAAAATTAAGCTTAAAAGAAAAGCAACGAGATAAAGATTGCGAATTTTTGGCAT
>CAZBVY010000093.1:0-2100 GCA_964495475.1 uncultured Pseudomonadales bacterium | reverse complement strand
TAACAGAGGGTGATTTTACCATACGAAGAAAAAAATGTGCAGAGGAAGAAATTTAGGAGTTAAATGGTAAAATTAGATACTTCATGTTAATTTTTATCTTACTTTTCAGTTTTTTTATAGCCAGCCAACAAATAGCTGTAGCCTCCGATCACAGCACTCTGATTATTAATCAAGTTCGTGGAGTTGAATGTTGTAGTCCCGGCAACTTAACCAATTTGCAATTGCAATTAAATACCGCCAATAAATTAAATCTGCCCACTACTTTTACTTTGCGTTATGACGTTTTAAACAATCAGGAATTTTTAAAACTTATCAAAAATCAGCAAAATAATAATCTTGAATGGGGAGCTTTTTTAGAAATTACTCCACAATTAGCTAAAGATGCTGGTGTTGAATATGGTGGCAACGAGAATAATTGGTATGAAGCTCAGTTTGCTTATTTAATCGGCTATACCAAAACTGATCGACAAAAATTAATTGAAACCTACATGAAACGCTTCAAAGAAATTTTTAATGACTATCCAAAAAGTACTACTGCTTGGATGATTGACCCTTTTTCTTTGCAAATTCTCAAAAAAGATTATGGCGTACTTATTCATCAAATTACCAGAGAACAAATGGGTGTTGATTCTTATACGCTTTACGGTGGACCGGCTCATTATCCCTATTATCCTAGTCAAAATTGGGCTTTGGTGCCAAGCACTCAGATAGAAAATGAGCAAATGCCAATTATTATCAGACAAACCATTACTGATCCCGTTTACAATTACGGTGACGACAGCAGTTCTTTTACCTCTCAACCCAATGATTACGCTTTGCGAAAAGCAGATTTTGATTATTTTGAACATTTATTTTTACAAGCACATGCACAAAACAATAATCAGAATACTTTTGCTTTAATTGGCTTAGAAAATTCCATGTCTAGCGAAATGCAAACTGAGTTTATCAAACAACTAAATTTCATCAAAAAATATCAACAAAACAATCAGAACCATCAAATTTTGCTAGCTAAAGATTTTGCAGAATTTTTCCAAAACAAAAATGTTGGCAATCAAGAGTTGTCTGTTTATGAAGGACAAGATCAAAAAGATGCTGATGAAAAAGCTTGGTGGATCACTACTCCGCATTATCAATTGCGCTTGCGTTTAAGTAATAAAGAATTATTTATTAGTGATTTACGTGTTTATGACGATAGTTTTACTGATCCTTATCTAGAAAAATCTGCTAAAAAACTGGGCTGGTGGATTGTGCCTTTCATTATCGATGGCTCTAGATATCCAGCTCATGATCAAAGCTTGCGGTTTGATTTACTTAACAATGACAGTTTAACTGAATTAAAAAGAACTGAGTTAGAACCTGGCAGATTAAAACTGGCAGAAAAAATTGATTTAAAAAATTTGAAAATTGAAATCAACAACAATGAATTTAAAATTTTTTATCAAGATCAATTATTAGCTAATTTTGACAAACAAACGATTGCTCTTAACAAACAATTTAGTGACCAAACACAAAATGCACTGCTTGAAAAAATCAAAAAAGATCAGGTTTGGCAATTAGAAAAAACTACTAGTCAAGAAAATTTGGATGTTTTTGCTATTAAAATCAAAAAACAGGATGACTTGCTTGAAGAAATGCGTCAAAAACATTATCCACTTCTCTTTCCTGAACTAAGCGAGCATCCTTTGGATAAAGACAATACTTATTTATATAAAAATAACCGCTTTGCCATGGCTTCACGCAATCCCGTACGTTTAGTTTTGTTTCCCAAAGATCAGTATGGTTATCCAATAACTTTAAAAACTGAACCCAAAATTACTGTGCAACATCCAATCGATAAAATTGAGGTCAAAGCACAAAGTGGTCAAAACGGCATGTTGTTTTTAGATTTCGATCATAGCGTGCCACTTAAAACTCAAGCAACTATTAGTAAAGATGGTTGGTCTGAAACTGTAACTATTTATTTTGCACCTAATTGCAAAAGTGACTTAAAATACTGTCTTACGCATCCTTTGCAAACTACTTGGTACGTGCGCAATTTTTTGGGCGACAAATGGCGAGCTCTTAGAGAAAAAATGAAAGATTTATAATAGAATCAAAACA
>CAZBVY010000092.1:0-2107 GCA_964495475.1 uncultured Pseudomonadales bacterium | reverse complement strand
AGACTGGCGATTTAGTTTATCGTACCAATCAAATTTTATCTATTAATGTTTCAGACGAAATCATTGGTAGAGTTATTAATCCTTTGGGTCAAGCTGAAGATGGTAAATCCGCTATTAAAAAAGATCGCGCCATGTTGCTCGAAAAGATTGCCCCAGGAGTTATTGTTCGTGAAGCAGTTAATCAACCTTTGCAGACTGGTATTAAAGCAGTTGATGCTTTGATTCCAATTGGTCGAGGACAAAGAGAATTAATTATTGGCGATCGTAATACTGGTAAATCTTCGATTGCTTTAGCGAGTATTTTGAATCAAAAAGATCAAGATGTGATTTGTGTTTATGTAGCCATTGGTCAAAAAAAATCTACCTTAGCTCAATTTATTCAGGTTTTGGATGATAAAGGTGCTTTAAATTACACTACTGTTGTTTCTGCTTCTGCTAGTGAATCAGCATCTTTACAATTTTTAGCTCCTTATGCCGGTCAGGCAGTCGCCGAATACTTTTTGGATAAAGGCAAAGATGTTCTGATTATTTTTGATGATTTAAGTAAACACGCACAAGCTTATCGTGAAATTTCTTTATTACTCAAAAGACCTTCTGGTCGCGAAGCTTATCCTGGAGATGTTTTTTATTTGCACTCTCGTTTATTAGAAAGAGCTTGTAAATTAAACAAAGAAAATGGTGGTGGTTCAATTACTGCTTTACCAATTATCGAAACTCAAGCTAATGATGTGTCTGCTTATATTCCCACCAATGTTATTTCCATTACTGATGGACAAATTTATTTAGAAACAGACTTATTTAACTCTGGTATGAGACCAGCTATTAACATTGGTTTATCAGTTTCTCGTGTCGGTTCAGCGGCTCAATTGAAAGCCATGAAGCAAGTAGCTGGAAGTTTAAAATTAGATTTAGCTCAATTTAGAGAGTTAGAGGCTTTTGCTCAATTTAGTTCTGATCTCGATAGCGCGACCAAAAAACAACTAGATCGAGGTAAAAGAGTAAGTGAAATTCTTAAACAACCTTGGGACCTACAAATGTCTGTGGCAGAACAGGTTCTAATTATTTATGCTGCAGTCAATGGTTTATTAGATCAAATTGAAGTGACTGATTTAGTGGAATGGGAAGCTGAGTACTTAGCTTTTGCCGAAAGCAAACAACCTGCTTTAATCAAAACTCTTTTAACTGGAGCAAAAATAGAAGGTCCTCAAGATGAAGCTTTAAGAAAATTGTTTAAAGATTTTGAAATAGCTCATCCTCGTTTTTATAAGAAAGAAGCGTGAGTTTATGGCTAACGCAAGAATTATCAAACGCCGAGTCAATTCTGTTCAAAATATCGCCAAAATTACTAATGCGATGCAATTAGTGTCTGCTTCAAAAACAAAATATTCTCAAAAAGTTGCTATTAATTCTTTACCATACATGCAATCTTTATTAGATTCGTTAGAAACAATTGCCAATTTTACTGATCCTAAGTTGCATCCTTTTTTAAATAAAAGTCGATCTGGCGATGATTTAATGATCATTTTATCTACTAATAAGGGTTTATGTGGTTCTTTAAATACTAATCTTTTTAAACAATTATTAATTTGGGCCAAAGATCGACCCAATGCGCAATTTATTGCTGTGGGTCAAAAAGCGGTGAATTTTTTACGCACACGTGGTTTCAATTTAGTAGCTCAATTTACCGATTGGCCAGAAAAGACTAAATTAAGTGATATTCTGCCACTGTTGGATTTGTTAACAAAGAAATATTTATCTGGAGAAATTGGTAGAGTAGATGTTTTGTTTACTGATTTTGTTAATGTATTAAAGCAACGTAGTTTAATTTTTAATCTTTTACCTTTAAATGATTCAAACATACAAGAGCTTGAGCTTAAGTATGAAAGCAAGTTAAATAAATCAGATGATCAAACTACCAAAGTGAAGCCTAGAGCAAACTACCTACTCGAACCAAGTTCTAGCGAATTGTTAGATTTTTTACTTAATTATTATTTGGAACTAAGTTTTTATCATCTAGTTTTAGAATCATTAGCTAGTGAACATAGCGCACGTATGATTGCTATGAAAAGCGCTAGTGATAACGCCAAAGATTTAGTAGAGGTTTTAA
>CAZBVY010000091.1:0-2209 GCA_964495475.1 uncultured Pseudomonadales bacterium | reverse complement strand
AGTAAAAAATTCATAATCTTATTTAAGCAGAGCTCTAGCCTCTTTGTAAATGGAAGCAGGGATTTCTTTGCCTCTTATTGTGTAAATCATTTGGCGCAAAAAGGCACCTAGCCAAAGAATGGATTTGAGAATGGGCAACTGCCAAGTAGGCATGTGTTTTTTCCAGATGTAGATATAGCCTTTGAATTCACCATGAATGGCATTTTTTGATGAAGAACTAGCGCAACCAAAATGAGTAATTTTAGCTTTAGGATGAATGGCAATGTCCCAATGATGATTGCGAGCACGCATGCAATATTCCTGATCTTCACCATACATAAAAATATTACCGTCTAGCATGCCAATATCATCAATTAACTCACGACGAATCATCATTGCTGTGCCAGCGATCCAGTCTTTGGAAATTAATTTGGGAGTGTTTTCATCGTAACTAGCAAAAGCAAAGTCACTCATACCAGTATGTTGAGTAGAGGGAAAGAATCGTCCAAAGAAAGGAATATCATCCAAAAACAACATTTGTGAAGCAACGGTACCTAAACTTGGTAACGAACCACCTTGATTTTGAATACTACCATCTGGATTGAGTAAAGTTGGGGCGATGATGCCTAATTTATCCAATTTACCACTGCTTGCTAAGTTGGCTGTTTCTTCAGAAATGCCACCTTTTTCCATGGCTTCTACTAACAGACTCAAACCTCCTTTGTGAGTAATTGTGTCTGAGTTAAGTAAAATAATATATTTGCCTTTGGCAACTTCGGTAGCCTGATTATTAGCACGAGCAAAGCCTAAGTTTTCATGATTAGCAAAAACTTTGTAATGAGGAAACTTGAGTTTCTTTAAAAGAGCCTCACAGGCTTGAGGCGATCCATCTTTAGAGTCGTTATCGACCACAAAAATTTCAGTTTGGTCTTTGAGAATTTTAGAAGAATTAATTTCTTTAATGGCAGTTTCTAGAGTTTGAAGAGTGAGATCTTTGGTGTTGTAGGAAACAGTGATAAGAGAAAGAATCATATTATTCCTTTAATTATTTGTAGTTTACTGGAAAAGTCTGGGGCGACCTAGCTTGTAATTTAAATTTTTACTTTGACGCTCGCCAATTTCTTTGGCCGGCACACCGGCGACGATTTTCATCGCAGGAACATCCTTAGTAACCACAGCTCCACCAGCAATAATAGCGCCTTTACCAACAGTTACTCCAGGCATAATAATGGCACGAGGACCGATAAAAACATAATCACCAATGGTCACTTTTTCTTCAATGGTGGCCATATTTTCGCTGTGAATGTCATGCTGACTGGTCCAAATCATCACTTCTGAAGCAATATCGACGTGATTGCCAATTTCTAAACCACCATGAGAATTTTTGAGTTGTTTACGACCATCTAAAGTAGATTTCTCACCAATTAAAGTGCCTTCGCCAATTTTAATGCCACTTGGATAATAAATGCGAGCACCCATGTGAATGGTAGATTTATTGCCAATTTTCATGCCAGCGAGACGATAGCAAAAACGGCGAAAACAATGGCAAGGAATATAGCCGACAAACCACCAGAGTAAGCCAGTGACTAATTCCAAGTGAATGGTTTTAATACGAATTAAAACTTTTTCAATAATTTGTGAAGTGGAAAGGGCGTTGCCGTCTTTGTCTGTAATTGCCATGAGTTTAGTATACATCAGCAGGTGGTTTTATGCCAAAATGAGCATAAGCTTTTTTACTGAGTATTCTGCCAGATGATTTGCGCTTGATAAAACCAATTTGTAGTAAGTATGGTTCTAAAACTTCTTCCACTGTGCCTGGGTCCTCATTGATCGAAGCAGAAAGAGTCTTGAGTCCCACTGGCCCACCGTGGTGTTTTTCAATCATCGCCATAATTAAGCGGCGATCATTTTCATCTAAACCAAGTTCATCAATTTCAAAAATGTTCAAAGCTTGTTTGACCAAAGCTAAATCAACAGTGTTTTTTTCTAAAACTTGAGCAAAATCACGAACTCTTTTGAAAAGTTTCAAAGCAATTCTGGGTGTGCCTCGGGAGCGTTGGGCAATTGCTAATGCAGCTTTATCTTCTAAGTTTGTTCTGAGCTTGGTGCTGGCGATTTGTAAAATACCAGCCAATTCACTTGGCTCATAAAATTCTAAGCGATGAATCAATCCAAATCTGTCTCTAAAAGGACCGGTTAATAAACCAAAACGAGTGGTAGCGCCTACTAA
>CAZBVY010000090.1:0-2253 GCA_964495475.1 uncultured Pseudomonadales bacterium | reverse complement strand
ATCTTAAAAACTATCCTGCTTACGCAAAATATGAAAATAGTGGAGATTTTAATCCTAGGAGAATTGGCTCTGATGTTCTTCATACCTCACCAAAGAGTTATCTATATATCACTAGAGAAATAGTTAATTTCAATTTTTCACACAAACTTTCTAAGATTAATAACAATGTATTACTTGTCCATGGCGAAAAAGATAGAGTTTTCCCTCTCAAAAATGCCTTTGAACTAGCTAAAAAACTACCTCATTCAAAACTAAGTATTATTAAAAATGGTAATCATTTAACTGTGTTAAACAAAAGAACTGAGTTAATAAAAATTATTAAGGAAAATTTGGCACAAAAATTTCTCTGATAAATCTTAATTTAACGGTGTTGCTGTATAATAGCTAACAGAAAATGAAAATTATTACTGCACCACATTCAACTTTGCGTCAAAAAGCTAAAGAAGTCACCGTTTTTGACAAGAAATTCTTTGTTTTTTTGCATCAATTGGCTGACACTTTGATTAAAAAAGAACAACCTAGTGGTGTTGGTTTAGCTGCCCCTCAAGTAAACAAGTCGATTAGAGTTTTTGCGGCAATTTTAGGCACTGCCAATCAAGCTAGCCAAAAACCCGTCATTGAATTTTTTATCAATCCTGTCATTACTAAACGTAGCGACAAAAAGATTTTGGGGTTAGCCAATGGCGAAGATCGATTTGAAGGTTGTTTATCCGTGCCTCTACTCTATGGTCCAGTGCCTCGTTATGAATGGATAGAAATTGAATATCAAAGCATTACTGACCAAGATGTGCTTAATAAAATAACTGAATTAAAACATAAAAAAACTCGTTTTCAGGATTTTGATGCTAGAGTTATTCAACACGAATACGATCATTTAGAAGGCGTGCTGTTTACTGATCATATTTTAAAAAATAATTTGCCAGTTTATATTGAAAAGAATGAAAAATGGGTAGAAGTTGAAAATAAGACAGAAATTCTTTCTTTACTATAATTTATTACAATGCAATATAAAATTGCCCTAGCCGGTTCTAGCAGATATACAGTGATGATGGCAGAAGCTTTGCGAAACGATGCTCGTTTCAAGATTTGCTACACTCTCTCACCTACTCCTAAATTAATTGGTCGTCAGCAAGTTTTGACTAAAAATCCTTTGCATCTTTGGTCAGAAAAAGAGAATCTCCCAACTTTTTTAATTGAAAAGAAAATCGATGTGACTTTACAGAATCAACTTCGTGAAGCTGAAAAGATAGATTTTCTTTTAGTTGTCGATTTTGGTTATTTAATTCCTACTTGGTTATTAAAATTACCCAAAATCGCCCCACTTAATATTCATCCTTCTTTATTACCTAAATGGCGCGGGAGTTCTCCCGGTCAATTCTGTCTTCTTTTTAAAAATTTGGGTCAAGAAAATCAATCATCTGCAGTAACTTTGATGATTATGAATGAAGGCTTGGATCAAGGACCAATTGTAACTCAACTACCTTTTGACCTTGAAGAAAATTGGACTCAAAATGAATATTACCAATATGCTTTTGCTTTAATAGCCAAAAAATTAGGTGATTTAATTAGTGATTTAGCAGAACAAAAAATTGAGATTCGAGAACAACCCGTCGAGAGTTCAACCATAATTGCACGAAGACTGGATAAGGCAGATAGTTTTATAAATTGGAGCATTTTACAAAAATTGATGAATAATTCTTTGGAAAAAGTCAATTTTTCAGAAGATAAAGATAAACTTTTAAGTGGTTTATTGATGAATGACGAATTCTGTAAAAATAAAACTGACCAAATTAAATTAATTATTAACGCCAGTAAAGCTTTTTTCCCGTGGCCAGGTTTATGGACCAATGTTCAAACCAATCAGGGAATAAAAAGAATGAAAATCTTTTCCTGTCATGCCACAAAAAATCAACTGATTCTAGATCAGGTTCAGATCGAAGGTAAAAATCTTTGTTTATTTAATGAATGTAAAAACGCTTTGAAAAATTAAGCGGTTTTTTTGTAGTGACTGGTCAAACCCAATTTTTTAAGTTGTCTTAAAACTCTGGTTGGCACTCTAACTTTTTTCTTTAAACCATCAATCATCACTGTGGCAGTATGAAGATTATATTTAAAAGCTTTTCTAGTACGATTTTTGGCATGAGAAACATTATGGCCATAACCAGCGATTAAAGGATAATTGTGCAAATTGATTTTCATAACAGAGGGTGATTTTACCATACGAAGAAAAAAATGTGCAGAGGAAGAAATTTA
>CAZBVY010000089.1:0-2307 GCA_964495475.1 uncultured Pseudomonadales bacterium | reverse complement strand
TAAGCAGCGATGGCTTTTTCTTTTAAACCTCCGATACGTAATACTCGACCGCGCAAAGTAACTTCTCCAGTCATAGCAACGTCTTTTCTTACAGGACGTTTAGTGAAAGCAGAAACCAAAGCAGTAGTGATGGTCACTCCAGCTGAAGGACCATCTTTGGGCACAGCTCCTTCTGGAACGTGAATGTGAATATTAGATTTATTGATGGCCTCAATTTTTATTCCGAGTTCTTTGTGATGAGAACTAACATAAGTTAAAGCAGCTTGTGCCGATTCTTTCATAACCTCGCCTAATTTACCAGTTAGTTTAATTTGACCTTTGCCTGGAGATAGAGCCACTTCCACAAATAGAACATCACCTCCAACACTAGTCCAAGCTAACCCAGTGGCTAAACCAATTTGATTGTCTTTTTCTGCTAAGCTTTCATCAAAAATTTCTGGACCCAAAAATTGTTTTAATTTTTTTTGGTCAACGATAATTGTTTTTTGTTTATTTTCTATTAATTCTCTAGCAATTTTGCGCATGATTTTATTTAATTGTCTTTCCAAATCTCTGACGCCAGCTTCTTTAACGTAATTTTTAATAATTTTAGTAATTATTTGATCTTCAATTTTGACAGCAGTTTTACTCAGAGCATTGGCTGTCGTGGCTTTGGTTAATAAATAACGTTTAGCAATTTGAAATTTTTCTTCTGCAGTATAGCCAGTATATTGAATAACTTCTAAACGATCTTGTAAGGCTGGAGGAATTGTTTCTAAAGTATTAGCGGTAGCAATAAAAAGCACATTGGAAAGATCAAAAGGAAAATCTAAGTAATGATCTTCGAAAGCATGGTTTTGTTCAGGATCAAGTACTTCTAAAAGAGCTGAGCTTGGATCGCCACGAAAATCGTTGCCTAATTTATCAACCTCATCAAGCATAAAAACAGGATTCATACTTTTAGCATTAGAAATTGCCTTAATAATTCTTCCTGGCATAGCACCAACATAAGTACGTCTATGTCCACGAATTTCTGCTTCGTCTCTAATGCCACCCAAGGAAATTTTGGTGAATTCTCTACCCAATGCATTGGCAATGGAACGACCAATACTGGTCTTGCCAACTCCCGGAGGTCCGACAAAACATAGGATAGTTGGAATATTTTGAGCCTTATGTTTGTTTTGATTTTGCTTAAGTTGCAAAACCGACATATATTCCAAGACACGATCTTTAACTTCTTCTAAGCCGAAATGATCTTTATCTAAAATTTTTGTTGCTTTTTTAATGTCGATTGGTTTATTTTTTAATTTTCCAAAAGGTAAATCTAAAACTAAATCCAGCCAACTGCGAATATAAGATCCCTCTGGATTGTTGGGTGACATCTGTTCAAGTTTTCTAATTTCTTTTTTGACTCGTTCAGCAATTTCATCTGGTAATTTAGATTTTTTAAGTTTAGTGGCGTAATCATTAATAATTTCTTCTTCATCATCAATTTCACCGAGTTCTTTTTGAATGGTATGTAATCTCTCACGCAAAATGCTTTCTCGCATATTTTGATCAAATTTTGCTTGGGTTTTTTTAGAAACATCTTTTTCAATTTCCAAAACCTTAATTTCTTTGGATAGATAAAAAATAATTTTTTTAATTCTGTCTTTAACAGAAACAATTTCTAAAATTTGTTGTTTTTCTTTGGTTGATAAACTAAGGGTACTAGCAATTTGATCAGCCATTTCTCCCTCATTGACACCGCTTAGAAGTTTAATAAAATTGAGGAACTCAATTTGTTTACCCATTTGCACAGTTTTTTTAAAGAGTTTTTGCAATTGATTACTAAGAGCAGTTAATTCGTCATCTCTTTCAAAAAGATCATACATTTTTTCCACATTGGCCAACATAAATGGTCGATTTTGTACAAAATTTTGCACTTTGACACGACCTACTCCGCGTACTAAAGCGCTAATACTGTCTCCAGTTACCAGAGTTTTTTCAACTACTGCCAAAGTTCCGATCTGATACAGATCTGTGCTTTTGGGTTTTTCGAGACTGGATTTTTTTTGAGTTAATAAAACTACATATTTACCATCACCTTCACCTTCTTTGATAGCTTGAAGTGAAAGCTTTCTACCAAAGGTGAGAACTGACTCAGTAGATGGAAAAAGAACACCTTCGCGAATAGGAATGACTGGTAAAGTCAGTTGGCTAGCGGGTAAGGATTTTTGAGTTGACATGTTTTAAATAAGAGGCAGGATGCTCCATTTTTATGGGCTCGATTCAGCTTTGGGTGGGTGTGCTTGGAATCGAACCAAGGACCTCAGTCTTATCAGGACT
>CAZBVY010000088.1:0-2320 GCA_964495475.1 uncultured Pseudomonadales bacterium | reverse complement strand
CAACTATTTTTTTTAAAGCTAAAATTATAGTCGAAAAAAATAATCCAAAATATATAAAAGCTCCCAAAACGGAAAAATATCCAAGAAGAATTATAATTCCATCCTTCTGAATAATTCCTATTGATAGAAAAAGAATAATTAATGCAGGCAAAGTATTACTAAAGGGCATTAATCCCAATGGTACCATTAGCAAAATAGAACCAAATAAAATCAAAAAACCATTGATTGTACTAGCAATTTTGTTGCATATAAGGAGACTAAGTCGATGCGGCTTACTCATTTTTTCTAAATAATGGAACCACTTTAACCCTTTGTTTAGAGCAATGCGTAACTTTTCGGCTGGAAATGACTTATTTTTTATAGAGGAAGGTAGCCATAAGCTTTTATTTGTTAGATTACTTATTCCTATAAAAAAGATGAAAATCCCAAATACAGTACTGAAACCAGGTATTGATACCGGAATGAGAAATATTATAGATAAAATTGATGCAAATAGTAATAAACCGTCGTTTCCTAATAGGTTTATTATTTCAGATAATGTCAGATTTCTGTCAGGTATTTTACTAATTATTTTTTTTACTTTTTCTGATAATGTATTGTCAAAAAAATCATCTTTTTTCAAAAAGACAACTAATTCTCTATTTTTGACTTGCAACTTTTGTGACATAAAAATAAATCAGTAGTGGGCACTTAAAACCCACTGATTTTTAATTGATTATTTTGAAGTTCTTTGACAATTTGATAATCGTATTTCGTAAGTATCTCTCTTATAGGAGTTTTGTCCAGTAAAGAAATGCTTAGAATTTGTAAAATTTCGTAGATTGGACGGTCCACTTTTAATTTGTTGCCTATTATTGCCACAAGACAGTAAGCAATAATTGCACAGTAAATTTGAACTTTTACAGCATTTAGTGTGGTTCCCCAGAATGATTTGATTTTTAAGTGCTGTTTCATCCATTTGAAGAATATCTCAACCTCCCAGCGTTTCTTGTAAAGGAAAGCGATTTCTGTGGCTTGCAGGTCAGTATTATTTGTTAAAAAAACCAAGTACCTATTTTGTTCTCCGTCATAATATTTTATGCGTCGAAGCTTGTCTGGGTAATCTTTTTTCGAATAATAATTTTCCAACTTGCCAATCTGATCGCTTATGACACCTGTTGTTTTGTCTACAACATTGGAATACATCCGCTTAAAACGAGTGTTGTCTTTTGCTCTGGTAACAAAGAATGAGTCTTGTGAGTGAAGCTTATGCAAGCGTTTAAAATCAATGTATCCTTTATCCATCACATAGTAACTTCCAGCTTCGTATGGAATAAGATCAAGGATATTGACGTCATGAACACTGGCTTTGGAGACATGTAAAAAACTGGGGATCGAAGTTTTAACGTCATACAGAGTATGGAGTTTAATCCCTCCCTTGTGCTTTCTAAACTCTGCCCACCAGAAAACGCTCAAGCAAAGGTCTATAGTGGTAGAGTCTAATGCATACACATTGCCGTCAACTTCGACTTCAAAATCGTTTCTGTAATAGCTTTTACGCGCTTCCTCAATCAAGACATATGCAAACTCTTCAAAGATTTTATAACTACGTTTCTCATTTGCTGTGCCGAGATTTCTTCGCGATATTGTTTTGCCAAAACCAAGGTGGTAGTATTTCGGTTGATGAGCTTCAAGGCTTAAAATCAGATCCCGCATACTGTCTCTCGAAGTGAGTTGTCCAAAAACCATACAAAGCATCTGGTTCCAGCAGGTAAAGGATCTGACATACTTATTCCCTTGATATTTGTCTACAATCCCATCAAATGTCCTGCGTGGTATAAACTCTGTAATTTGAGCGAAGATATATTTGCCTTGATTCATGGATTTATGCTTTAGCAATGCAAAAATCCAATTTTTCAATTCAAATCGTCACGCTCATAAAAAACGCTGAAAGTACGATTAACAAAGTATTTCAAAGAACTATTAGTTATTTTTAATGCCCACTAGTGAAAATAAATTATTTCCAAACAGATTCAATAGAATTACTTTTAAAAGTCAAAAAGCTCTCCTAAGATGCCTTTCTTTTTTTTGTAACGATATTCATTGTCCCTTGAATGATATTGCTTGCCATGAAATATATCACTTTGTGTGGGAGTATCGTTTTGAGTTGACCTTTCAATGATTTTATCAAGTTCACCGCGGTCAAGCCAAACACCTCGACATTCAGGACAATAGTCAATTTCTATTCCGTTGCGGTCGGTCATAACCAGATTTACATCTTTGCAATTTGGACATTTCATTTTTGCGGTATTTAATTGGTTTATAATTATTTACTTAAAGG
>CAZBVY010000087.1:0-2358 GCA_964495475.1 uncultured Pseudomonadales bacterium | reverse complement strand
TGCGCGGTCGAGTATTACGTATCGGAGGTTTAAAAGAAAAAGCCATCGCTGCTTATAATGCAGGCAGTAAAGTTATTATTATTCCTCAAGAAAATGAGCGAGATCTCGAAAAAATATTACCATTACTTAAAAATAAAATTACTTTTAAACCCGTGAAAGATGTGGCTGAAGTACTTAAAATTGCCTTATTAAGTTAATTGACTGGTATACTTGTAATAGATATGTTTAAGAAAATGCTAATTCTATTGGCTGGATTGCTTGTGTTTAGCGTTTCTTTAGTTTTTACTTTAACCGATCCACTACAAAAGCATTCTCGTGCAGGCTTACAAATTGAATATCCAAATGGGAGCGCCTCTGTTTTTGTTGACGACAATTATTTAGGTAAAGCTCCTTTATTGGAAGAAAAATTACAAAGCGGAGAATATATTCTTAAAATTATTCCAGACGAAAATAATTTAAGCAGTCTTAATTTACCAATTTATTTAGAAAAAGGAACACTAACTATCATTGTCTATAATCCTGGAGAAAATCCCAGAAGTAGCTCCAGCACCATTTTCGAACTTCGTAAAAGAACTGACAAAACCTCTGCTGTTAGTTTTGAAACCTATCCCGAAAATGCCCTCATTTCTTTTGACAATCAGGAGGTAAATTTTTCTCCTTTAACCATCGAGCCTGTCAGTCCAGGAGAACATCATTTTTTAGTTAACTTACCTTCTTATGAAGCTCAAGACCATAGTTTTCTTGTTTTAGATGGCTATGAAACAAAAATTACTATCAATTTGGCAAAAAATATTAAAGTCTCAGAACCAACTGAGATAAAAAACGGAGCAACCGCTGAAACTATTCAATCTAAAATTGAACAAAATCAAACACAACCAGAGGCCACTGGCAGTCAACAAGTTTTGCCAGCTAGTGATTCTGCAAAAAAGACTGAAAATGTCGTAGAATAAAATCACTATGAATCAAAAACAAAATGTGGGAAAATTATTACTCTGTTTTTTCTTAGTAGTTGGTTTAATTGCTCTTACTCGCTTTACCGATCTCAAACCTCACTGGGGAAGTTTAGAAATGCGTACTAACGCTACTATTACCGTTAGTGGCACGGCCAAAAAAGAACAAGTTAACCAAATAGCAAATTTTACTGCCGGAGTAGAGAGTATTGAAAAAACTAAAGAAGAAGCTCTCAATAAAACAACTGAAACCATGAATCAATTGATTGTCAAAGTTAAAGAATTGGGAATCAAGGCAGAAGATATTCAAACTCAAAATGCTAGTGTTTATCAAGAAACAGAATATGTGCCAATGAGTGAACCCACAACTTTAATATATCCTCAGCCAGAAAGAGGAGATGCTAGAAAAGGTGATTGGCGCGCAAATAATTCAGTTAATATTAAATTAAGAGAAATAGACAAAGCAGATGCTTTATTGGCTATTTTAAATAACAGTGGCGCCAATTATGTTTATGGACCAGATTTTAGCATTGATGACATAGAAGCCTCAAGTGATGAATTATTAACAGAGGCAGTTGCCAACGCTAGAGAAAAAGCGGAAAAGATTGCCACCGCCAACAATCAAAAGGTTGGTAAAATTCTTTCTTTTGTAGAAGGAAATAGTTATCCGATTTATGCAGATTACAAATCTATCATGTCCTCAGTTGGTGGTAGAGGTGAAATCGCTATGGATGCTAATTTAGAACCTGGTTCAAGTACCACTAGTAAAACTGTTACTGTCACTTTTGAATTAAATTAATAACTAAAACAATTTAATTAAATAATGATCATTTTGAGAAATCACTATTTCTCCCAAGTTTAATAATTCTTGGATATTAAGTTGTGGATAAGCTTCGAGTTCTCTGTCGCCAATGACGATATATTTAATTTGATATTTATTTAAATAAGATTGTGCTTCTACGCTATTTGGTTCAAGATAAATTTTTTCTACTTCACTGGTTCTTATAGAGGGTTTATTCCAACCTGCTCGCCACAGCCATTCATGAACTCGCCATCCTAAAATAGTGGGCATACCAGAAAAAGCAGACATTCTCGCAAATTCACTATAAGATTCTCCCACTGCTTCTACTATGTTTATTTGTTTTGACTCATTTTGTTTCAAATAGTTAAGCAAAATAAAATCCTCTGGATATTTGCGCTCAAACCAAGATAAACCATCTAATCCTTGATATGTTCTAAAGCCACCATAATAATTTTTGTAAGCATAATATGGATACACAATAGTAGAGAAAAATAGAAAAACACCAATTGGTACATAAAGTAAAAATAATTTACGCAATTTAACTTTCAACAAAAATAAATGCTTTTTTTTATGAACAAAAAGTTGTCTTAGATCAATTAATCTCCA
>CAZBVY010000086.1:0-2394 GCA_964495475.1 uncultured Pseudomonadales bacterium | reverse complement strand
TTCAGGCAGAGAAAGCTAAGATTTTGGCAGAATTTTCTGCTAAGCTAGTGGTGGTGCACGATTTTAATCCAGAGTTTTCTTCGAGCAAAATCATAAAAAAAATAACTAAGGAAAGGTAAAAATGAAAAAAATTATCATTATTCTCTTAACAATAGTAGCCTTAATAGGCTTAGGTATGTTTGCACTTTCAAAATTAAAAAGTACTCAAACTTCTCCTACAGCTAGTCAAAAAGTTGGTACAACTACCAAAACTGGTGTTATTTCCACCAGTAATGGCGTTTTTTACTTGCAAGAAGCAGGACAAACTCCAAAGGAAATTGATAGTTACACAGTCGAACTTAGTGATTACGTTGGAGAAACTGTAATTGTAAGTGGTCAATATAGTGGTGACACTCTTTTCGTGGGCAATGTTGGAACAAAATAGTTATGTCTAAAGCCAAATCTCATTTTCGTTGTCAAAACTGTGGCGCAAGTTTTCCAAAATGGATGGGGCAATGTAGCGAATGTAATGCTTGGAATACATTGGTGGAAGAAATTTTACAAACTGAAACCACCGATCGCCGTTCACAAACCAAAAATTCTTTAAATGAAACAGAAATCGCTCAAAAAAGCATAGCTTTTTCTCGAGTCGAGCGTTCAGAAGCCTCAAAACAGCGTTTTTCCACCAGCATTGGGGAATTAGATCGTGTATTGGGCGGGGGATTAGTAGCGGGCATGGTAGTTTTGCTGGGTGGTGAGCCGGGCATTGGCAAATCGACTTTGTTGACGCAAATGATGTTGCAAATTTTACGTTTGCGAAAAGATGCACCAAAAAAACTTAAGCCACTTAAAATCTTTTATGTGGCTGGGGAAGAGAGTCCGTCACAAATCTCGCTAAGAATCGATCGTTTCTTAGATAACGAGCAGAATGCTTATTCTAAAGACGAAATCGGTGAGAGTTTAGTTTTTATCACCACTACAGATGTAGATGAATTAACCTTTCTAATTAAGAAAGAAAAACCCGATCTTTTAATCGTAGATAGTATTCAATCTTTATCAACCAGTTTTTTAACTGGGGCGAGCGGTAGCGTTGGGCAAATTAGAGAAGTGGCCGATCGCATCATCAATACCGTCAAAGCTTTCGGGATTCCAACTTTTTTAATTGGTCATATTACCAAAGATGGGGTAATTGCTGGACCTAAGATTTTTGAACACATGGTTGATACAGTTTTGCTATTAGAGGGCGAAAGATCCGACCAATTACGAATGCTAAGATCACTTAAAAATCGCTTTGGAGCGACTGATGAAGTTGGTCTTTTTCAGAGTGAAGACTATGGTCTTCGAGAAATTAGTAACCCCAGCGAATTGTTTTTAGAAAATACTAACCAGCTAGTAGTTGGAGCGAGCACGGTTTGCTTAATGGAAGGAACACGTCCTTTGCTCGCTGAAGTGCAAGCACTCGTGGTGAAATCGCAATTAGCCATGCCACGCAGAGTGGGGCGAGGAGTAGACCTAGCCCGTATCCAGGTTTTATCGGCAGTTTTGCAGAAGCATGCCAATCTTCCCTTGGCTTTTTACGATATTTTTCTAAGTGTAGCGGGTGGTTTTCGCATCAAAGAGGCGAGCGTCGATTTGGGTTTAGCAGTTTCTATCGCTAGTTCATTAACGAACAAGAAAATACCTCAAAGCACAGTTTTTATTGGAGAAATAGGTCTTCTTGGTGAGATCAGAAAAACCCCATATTTTGAACGCAGAGCAAAAGAAGCCCGAAGACTTGGTTTCAAGAAAATCATTTCACGAGAAACACACTCTAATATTAGGGAGTTGCTGAAGGATTTGGAACTGTTGCAAAAAGGAACTAAAAATGAATAAGCAAGTATTGAGTCAATTCTTGTATGATTCTAATCAAGCTGGTTATGGTAGTGGAGAAGAAAAACAATGGATTAAAGAACAGGATGGCTCTACTTCTATTTATTATAAAAATAGCGACTGGCAATCTCATGATAATTTTTTTGGTGGGGAACCATATGGTGGCAGAATAATTGTTTCATATAAAAACAAACCCGTATGGATGATGGTTTATTATGGTTTTGTTAAAGAAGATATTAAACCTGATTTAGTTTACATAATTTTAAAAAAAGCATTGTTAAAAATGCCTAAAGAAGCACCATTTCGTGGCCCAAAAAAGTTTGAAAATAACGGTTTAAGATATTCAAATAATTGGATTGGAAATGTTGAAAATTACTCTGGTGAAGAACAAATTTTTCAAGCTGAAAAACTGATTTACAAAGCAAATTACATGGGCGGTTTAATTGATCAGCAAGTGGGTGTTTAATCTTTTTTAAAGATTTCTCTTCTTAGCGTATCTTTCACGACTATTACGGATCACTTTTTCGCGATTTTGATTGCTACTCT
>CAZBVY010000085.1:0-2425 GCA_964495475.1 uncultured Pseudomonadales bacterium | reverse complement strand
TAAAAAGTGTCTGATAAGAAAAAAGGACTTGTCTTTCAACAGTCCTCCTCTTACAAAACAACTATTGCTAATTATAACAACAAAAGTGAAAAAAACCAAGTTTGGACAAAAAATGATTAAGCTAAAGATCTAAATCTTTTAAATCTTCTAAAACTGCTTTTTGCTGTCTACTAATTTTAGTTGGTACATCAACTATTAATCTCACATACAAATCACCCTTACCACGACTTTGAAGGTGTTTAATACCTTCATCACGTAAGCGGATTAAAGAGTGAGATGGAGTTCCAGGTCTGATTTTTAATTTAATTTTACCTTGTAAAGTCTCCACTTCAATTTGCCCGCCTAAAGTAGCTGTGCTAAAACTAATTTTTTCATCAACAAATACATCATAGCCATCTCGTTTAAACCTCTGATGAGTGCCTACATCTATAGACACATCAAAATCTGTAAATCGAATACGAGTGCCATTATTAGCTCCTGCAGGAACTTTAATTTTTTGTCTTTTACCTTCAATTTCCACATCTTTAGTGACACCGTTGACGGCTTCCATAAAATCTATCTGCAAAGAATAATGTGGACGACGACGTCTGGCGCTACCACCACCAAAACCACCGCCAAAAAATTGTTCAAAAATTTCAAAAGGATCGCCAAAATCAAATTCAGTTCCACTTTGACCACCGCTAGAATAAGAAGACCAGTTAAAACCACCAGCTTGGCCACCAAAGCCTCCAAAGCCACCAAAAGGACCTTGACCACCACCCATGCCAGATGAGGGATCAAAGGCTGCATGGCCAAATTGATCATAAGTTTGCTTTTTCTTAGAGTCAGATAAAACTTGATAAGCTTCGTTAATTTCTTTAAATTTAGCTTCTGCGCCTGCTTCTTTATTGCGATCTGGATGATATTTGAGAGCTAATTTGCGATAAGCAGACTTAATGTCTGCTGAACTCGCAGTTTTACTCACTCCCAAAACTTCATAATAATCGCGTTTAGCTGACATAAATTTTTAAACAAATATTAGAGGCGCTGGCAGTCGCCAGCGCCTCTTAACTTCTAATTTTTATTCCTTAACTACTTCGCCTTCTTCTGCATCTTTTTTGTCAGCGTTAGCGGTTTCTTCACCATCTTTTTTGTCTTCACTACTAGCTTCACCAGTTTTAGCATCAGTCTTGGCTTTATCAGCCTGGGCTTTTTGCATGGCTTCGCCAATTTTTTGACTGGAAGTGAGAGTAGCCTCAATAGCTTTTTCTAAATCATCTTTAGAAACATCTTCTTTAGCAGCCATTTCTTTGAGTTTTTTCAAGTCTTCTTCGATTTTTTCTTTGTCAGTTGATTCTAATTTATCGCCATATTCTTTGAGTTGTTTTTCCATTTCAAAAACAATGCTATTAGCTTTATTTTTGCTTTCAATTAACTCTTTTTTGGCCTTATCAGCTTCAGCAAATTTTTCTGCCTCAGCCTTCATTTTTTCAACTTCTTCTTCAGAAAGATTGGTGCTGTTGGCGATGGTAATTTTTTGCTCTTTACCAGAGGTCTTATCTTTGGCAGTGACGTGCAAAATACCATTGCTATCAATGTCAAAAGTGACTTCAATTTGTGGAGTACCACGCATGGCAGCGGGAATACCGTCAAGAATGAAACGACCTAAACTCTTATTGTCGACAGCCATTTCACGCTCACCTTGTAAAACATTAATTTCTACTTGAGTTTGATTGTCAGCTGCGGTTGAGAAAACTTGAGATTTGCTAGTTGGAATGGTGGTGTTTCTATCGATCAAAGGAGTACGAATTCCTCCTAAGGTCTCAATGCCCAAAGTCAGAGGAGTAACATCTAGCAAAACAACATCATTAACATCTCCAGAAATGACACCTGCTTGAACAGCGGCACCAATGGCCACTACCTCATCTGGATTAACGCCTTTATGAGGTTCTTTGCCAAAAAATTCTTCAACCACTTTTTGTACTTTTGGCATTCTAGTCATACCACCCACTAAAACTACTTCATTAATATCTTTAGTTTCTAACTTGGCGTCTTTAAGAGCTTTTTTGACTGGTTCAATAGACTTTTTAATCAAATCATCAACTAATTCCTCTAGTTTTGCTCTAGTTAAAGTTAGAGTTAGATGCAAAGGTTGACCATCATCACCTTGAGTAATGAAGGGTTGATTAATTTCAGTGCTGGCACTGGCAGATAGTTCAATCTTTGCTTTTTCAGCGGCGTCTTTAATACGTTGCATGGCTTGAGGATCTTTGTTTAGATCTTTGCCCTGATCTTTCTTAAATTCACTCACAATCCATTCAATAATGACGCTATCGAAATCATCACCACCGAGGAAAGTATCACCATTAGTAGATTTGACTTCAAAAACTCCGTCACCAATTTCCAAAATGGAAATATCAAAAGTACCTCCACCAAGATCATAAAC
>CAZBVY010000084.1:1218-2444 GCA_964495475.1 uncultured Pseudomonadales bacterium | reverse complement strand
AAAAATTTGTTTTGACTACAATTCCAAAGCAGAAGTTTCAAATGGTGCCATTAACACAGTAATACCCGGAAGTAGTATCTATGGAACCTGCCAATATCAGCTTGTTATTCGTTTGCCAAAAAATGCTGGGGACGTCGAAGGAACTGAAAAAAATGTTAAAAAATTTCCATTTTCGTCAGAAGCACAAGCTGAATGTGGAGATGAAGATGTATGTAACACCAACATGAGCATGTCGGCCAATTATGATCTTTGCTCGCAAATTAATAAAGAAACTGAGCAATACACTGCTTGTGTAGATTGTTTTGGAAGTGATGGTGTGTGGACTGCCGTTGGTTGCATCCCTAGCAATCCAGAGAGCGTAATTAAAACTATTATCACTATTGGTTTAGCTGCTGGTGGCGGAATTGTTTTGATTATGATTTTAGTGGGTTCCTTTATGCTTTCTGTATCTCAGGGTGATCCCAATAAAACTAAGGAGGCAAAAGAAATTATTACTTCAGCCATTATCGGTTTACTCTTTGTAATCTTTTCCGTTACCATTTTGCAATTTATAGGAGTATCTATATTACACATACCAGGCTTCGGAGGACCATGATAAAAAAAGTTTTTAAAATATTATTATTACAAATAATTTTAATTATCTTGTCTGTTGGTACCATAAAAGCGGTTGGATGTGGTGAAGAATTTGAAATTGTTGATGACGGAAATTTAACTGATGAAGAAATTGGAAGTATGTGTGAATGTGAAGCCAGCAATAATGGATATGCTTGGAAATCTGGATTCTCAAGTATTAGTACTTATTGTTGTGGTTTTTATTTTGGGGATGGCGTATGTAGAGCCACCGATGATCCTACGGCTCATACTTACTATGGTTGTGGAGATACTATTGGGGATGCCACAGTCCCTGCGGGAGCAGAATGCGTCTGTGAAGGAGCTCAATGGGAATCTTATGTTCAATGGCACGCCTTCGTAGTAGATCAAGGACTTTGTTGCGGTTGGGTACAAGAGGGTGGTTTTTGGGATGTTGGAGACACTTGTTTAGCTACTGAACCAAACCCTGCTG
Organism: uncultured Pseudomonadales bacterium; assembly: GCA_964495475.1. Classification (GTDB taxonomy): domain Bacteria; phylum Patescibacteriota; class Microgenomatia; order UBA1400; family PJMF01; genus UBA1364. The sequence goes on along the minus strand of CAZBVY010000084.1, from coordinate 1,381 downwards.
TTACTTGTGGAGAAACTTACAAACCAGGTGAAAAAGAATGTGTTTGCGCAAGTGGCGGAGATAGCCTGCTTATGCCAAGCAATGATGGCACTGCCTGTTGTGGTTGGTTAAGAGATGGAGTTTGTCAAAACACTGACGTGGCAATAAATGACGTAGAAGTCAC
>CAZBVY010000084.1:0-1118 GCA_964495475.1 uncultured Pseudomonadales bacterium | reverse complement strand
ATTGGTTTTATTCTTTTGTTTGCAGCTTATTGGATTGCTCAATTACTAGAAATTATTTTTGGGATTCGCATCCTTTCCTAGAACACTCATTCTTAGTATAATTAAGAGGTGTTTAATCGATTTCTTAAAAAAACGATTTTTGTTTTGTTGATTATTAACGTTCTTTTTTTTGCTGATTTCAATAATCTAGTTTTTGCCCAATCAAGTGATACTCAAATTACCGATGAGAGTACTCTCTACACTCTCATGCCAATGTTTTTACCTCAGGCTAAATCTGGTTTAGCCTATGAAGATCTACTTACAACCATGATTCAAGATCAGGGCTATGAAGCTCATTGCGGAGGAACTCAGTGGGTAATTGATAAAACCCTTTGGGGCGAAATTAGTAAATTTTTTAGTAGTAGCACTCCTCCACTAGAAAGTTTTTATAACGGATTAAACCCAACTATTTTCAGTGGTGTAGATCCATATATTGTCGATTTTACCAAAGCTCGCGTGCCTTTATTTAGAGGTATGGAACCAAAAGCAGAGACTTTGAAAAACAGTTCTTTTGAAGGTATGTTTGGAGCAAATTTTCAGCAAACTGAAGAGGCTTACATGCTAAATTCTTCTGGAGTTAGTAAAAGATTACTAACTACTTATCAACAGTGTTTGGTTAAAATTCAAAACACCCTAGCTTCTTTACAGATTTGTAATGAAGTTATTAATGAGCCATGCACTTTAAATAAAGAATTTTCTTTCCAAATTGCCGTCGATGAAGAAGGCGGTAGTAGAAACATTAGCAATTTTGGATCTAGTGCATTAAAAACTGGAGAACATACGGTCGATGTTACTTTTAATAGTAGGACTTTAATGGATTGGGTAAAAGAAATTCGTCCGGAATTAAGTGGCGAGGAACTTTATAAACAAGTTTGCTTTGACATTACTGGTGGAGATGCTACCAATCCAAAACCAGAATATTCCCCATCAAAAGCTGGTATAGACAAAATCGCCAGTTTAAGAGAAGCGATGAATCGAATTTCTATTGATTTAGATTCCTTATATCGCCTAGCTTTCTTAGTTTTAGTTCCTAGACAAGATGAGGGTAAATCTAATAGTAATGACACTTTTTATTTTCT
>CAZBVY010000083.1:0-2453 GCA_964495475.1 uncultured Pseudomonadales bacterium | reverse complement strand
CCGGTGCTTCCAAAGCCACCGCGATTAGTGCTGGTGAAAACTTCTAATTTTTCTAATTCTATTTTTTCTCTAGGTAAAACAATCATTTGTACTAAGCGTTCACCTCTTTCAACTGAAACAGTTTTTTTACTAAAATTATATAAAGCTGCCTGATATTCATCACCATCCCCACGATAGTCATAGTCTCCAATGCCAATTCCATTGGCCATCATCAAACCTTTTTTATGTAAAGAACTACGAGCAGATAAAAGCACAAAATAATTTTCTGGAATTTGCAAAGCAATATTAAGCGGTACATAAGCTACTGTTCCTGGCTCAATATTTAAATCTAAACGACTATAAAGATCTAAAGCACCAGCTCCACTACTTTTGTATTCTGGTAGAGGTAGGGATTGATCAAAAAGCTTAATTTTAACTTTCATCAACCCATGCTAACATGGCTTTATGCAAATGAAAACTTTCATTTTGGGTAACTTACAAACTAACTGTTATTTGTTGTGGAATGATTTAACAAATGAGGCAATCATTATTGACCCCGCAGATGATGGAGATTTTTTGAATGAAGAATTATTGCGTAATAATTTAAAATTAAAAGCTGTTGTTTTAACTCATGGTCATTTTGATCATTGTTTGGGATTGCTTAGTTTAAAAACAGCTTGGCAAATACCAATCATGATAAACTTTAAAGATCAATTCCTATTGGCACAAGCTCAAAACAGCGCTCGTCATTGGCTGGGTTTAGAAAGTGATCCCGTACCTCCAGCTGATTTTAACTTAGAAAATCAAAACCAAATCGAACTAATTGGAGAAAATTTTCAAATCATTTACACTCCTGGACATACTCCTGGTAGTATTTGTTTACTTCATGTACAAAATAAAATTTTGTTCAGTGGTGATACTATTTTTGCAGAAGGCAATATTGGACGCACTGATTTTTCCTATTCAAGTGGAAAAGATATGAAGCAAAGCTTGGCAAAATTGAAAAATATGGCTTTGTCTAATGAATACATGGAAGTTTATTCAGGGCATGGTGAAAAATATTTTGTCTAAAAATTTAATTCTTTAAAACATATTCGAGCAAAAGAGTACCTTGTTCATTTAGTTTTTTTTGGCTTAATAACTGAAATTTCTCTTCAACCTTGCCACTAAATAATTTGACGCCTGCGCCAAAAATATGTGGCTCTATTGTTAAAAACATTTTGTCTACTAAATTTTTTTGCAAAAATAAATTGTAAATTCTCGCTCCACCGCAAAGAGCCACTTGCTTAACACCCTGTAAACTCAAATTAGTCAAAATTTCTTCTGGATTTTCATTGGTGAAAAGTAGATTCGGATCGTCAAATTTGACATAATTATCTGGTTTACTTGTCATCACAATACTGCGTCTCCCAGACAAAGCTCTGCCAATTGTATCAAAAGTCTTGGAACCCATAATCATAATGCCAATTTCTTTGCTTTTTTCTGTAAAAAATTGTTTATCTTCTGAACTTGTCCAAACAGTAGATGGTAATTTCTCTTGGTCCAAAGGTGCAATGAAGCCATCAGTGCTCATCGCCACTAACAAAATGACTTCTGGCTTATTCATCGTGAGATCCTCCTTTTTTCCAATCCACCTTAGTCAGTAATGGAGCATATAAATCATCTTCTAAACTAATTTTATTGTCATTTAATTCTTTGGCACTGGGCACTTCGTCAACAAATTGTACATTTTTCAAATTAGAAACCAAGACAAAAGGAGTTTGTTCTGCTACTTCACCCATCTCAAAAGTAGAAGCCACACCTAGGGCTTCGGCAACGTTGACTTGTTCCATTTGCATTTTTCGACCGAATAAATCTTGTTCACCAATGTGATTGTTTAAGCCCTTAAAACCACAATAAGCGATTGCTGTGCCCACTACTCCCCAACGCAATGGAAAAGAACGACTATCAGTGGTAATAACCCCAAAATTTTTTAATTGATATTTACTGCGCAAATATTGCCAAAGTTCATTGAGAGTTGCTTGAATTTTTTCTGGCCACAACACATAACAAGCTTCCCCATTCACAGAAGCATTGGATTCATCAATGCCTGCATTAACAATTAAAGTAGAATTTTTAATCGTTAACATCAAATCAAACTTGGAAGATGAGGGATCAGTGTAGAATTCCGCTTCCTTTCTGGCCAAATTATGCTTAACTTCTTTATCAGCGCCCTTTTTTATCACACGACCCTGACAATAACTAATCACCTTAGAACTAATCGCTAAAACAGAATTTTCTGGAAGATGACCATTCAAATTAATGTCCGCTAAAATGGCTTCGTCAATGGCTTTAAAAAGATTATCTCTTGGTTTAATAATACGAGATTTAATAGCTTGCACTTGCATATTGGTTTGTATTCTACATTCTATATCAAGCTCTCTCCTCTTGCACCCACAACAAAACTGCCATATATTGTGTTGGTAATGTCAAAA
>CAZBVY010000082.1:0-2457 GCA_964495475.1 uncultured Pseudomonadales bacterium | reverse complement strand
AAATCGCCTTAGCCTTTCTAATAAAAAAAGGTTGTTCGCTTTTGGAAAAAAATATCAGAACTGCTAATTCAGAGGTAGATTTAGTAGTTTTAGATGAAAAATTTGATGAAATTGTTTTTGTTGAAGTTAAATATCGAGAAAAACATTGTTACGGTGATGGCAGTCAAGCAGTTGATCAAAGAAAATTAAACAGCATGATTAAAGTAGCTAATAGTTACTTAAAAAAAACACAGTTTAAAAAAAGCTATAGATTTGATATCATATCCATCGTTGGCGATCTGAACAAACCAAAGATTGCACATTTTGAAAATATAACATGGATTTAGACGGCCCTATCGTCTAGCGGTTAGGACATCGGGTTTTCATCCCGACAACTGGGGTTCGATTCCCCATGGGGTCACAAATACAAAAAAGCACGGATTAACCGTGCTTTTTTATTTTAAAATAGAATTTATTATTCCATATCAATATTCTGATTTTGCCAATTAGCAGAACCGCTTCTTTGACCAACATTATTTTGTGCGGGAGCCATCTTGTCATTGTTTTTTTCATTTTCTAGATTTGGTAATGAAACATTACCAGTACTAGTTCTGATGGTCTGTGTTGTTGGCTCTGGTTTTACCCAATTAGGCTTTTTCTCTTCCTCCTCCTCATCATCATCTTTATTTTTGTTTTTGTTATTATTGGTTGTAGTTGATGCTGTTTCAACTTTAATAATTTCTTGTTCAATCTTGTCCTGAGTTTCTTCAATTTCTTCAATTAACTCTTCATCTGAAGGGGCAACTGCCGGTGGCTGAGTTGGGTTGTTAATTGGCGCAGAAGTAGGCTTAGGATTAGAATTATTATTGGTAGGCTGATTATTATTGTTTTGATTATTATTTGTAGGTTGAGTCGTAGGATTATTGGAAGGAGCGGGTTTCTTATTAGTATTTTTTTGCGCCACTGCCTTAGTTTTACCTGTAACAACCTGTGATTTTTGTTCATCAAGAGAAGCAGACATTTTTTTAAGAGAAGCAATGTATTGTGCTTTAACCTGATCACGAGATTCTTCTTTGTCCATTTTTTGAATATTGGATGTAGTTGTATCCAATTGTTTTTCCAAGTTGTCTAGACTTTCAAAAGCATATTCACCACTTAAAGTTTGTTCTAATTCACCAAAACGTCTTTCGGCAATTTTGACTTGCGTGGTAGATGCTAATTTGCCAGATGGACTCATAAACATTAACAGAACTTTTTCCAAAGACAATTTCCACGGATACGTTGAATCACCTGGAACAGCATTCCAAGAAGCCAAGGCCATGGTGGTTGGGGTAATTAAAAAAAGTAATAAAGCCCAGATGATGATATTAGTAATTTTTTTCATAAAAAAATTCCCTAAAGTAAAGATAGCATAATTTTTACATTAAATCATCGCATTGCCAAAAATTAATGCTGAACAATCTTCATAAATACCTACTCCTACGTGACTCCAATCACCTAATTGATTACCATCGTGAGCAGGGTCAGCTGCATACATCCATTCAATTAAATGTGTGCCTGTAAACTTCATATGAGTACTCATGTTTTCTCCCAATTGATAAAAACCCAAAGTTTTATATCCTTCCTGATTTTCAACATAATTACTAAAACCAACATGACCATCAGAACCGTTTTGACAAATATAGGTCGCTCGCTCCAAAGCATATTTAGCCAAACGATCGTCCCAAGTTAAATTAGATTTACCTTTGGTATAACGGTAAAGATTGAGTGCTTTAAAAGTTTCTTCCGCTGTTCCCATCGTGCTATCAAAAGCAATTTTCATACGATAACCAGTTTCACTAACTTGCACAGCTTCACCCCAAGCCACATCTTTTAAATCTGGATCATTAGCATAAGGATCGACTGGAGTAGGAATTTTAGTAGGAGTAACACTAGGAATAAAAGTAGAAGATGCAGAAGAATTAAAAATCAAATTCTCTTTATTTTCAAAGCTAATAAAATTTTCTTTTTTTTCTGGAATTATTAGATTGGCAAAAATTCTAGTAATTTTTCCAGCATTTAATTTGTTTGTGTTGAAAGCATTAATAGAAAAAGCAAAAACACCTACAAAAACTGTTAATAAAAACAAAGGCCAAACTCTTTTCCAGAATATCATTGGTTTCATTATATAATAAATCAATGATCTTAAGTAAAAAAAATCAGAAATTGCTTTTTAGCCTGGTGATTGCTTTGCTTTGGACACTTTTTGTACCCAAGGATATTGGTCAAGAAAAACCGAATGAAGCACAAATCGCCGTTACAGAAATTGCTAGTAATTCTGCAAATACTAATGTAAAAATTAACGTCGAAAATTTACAAAAAGTTAAAGTATTACGAGTCATTGATGGCGATACCATTGAATTAGAAAATGGACAAAAAGTTCGTTATATTGGCATCGATACTCCAGAAACAGTGGACCCTCGTCGTGATCCACAATGT
>CAZBVY010000081.1:0-2481 GCA_964495475.1 uncultured Pseudomonadales bacterium | reverse complement strand
TCTTATAAGTATTTCCATACTTTGGATAAGACATATTTTTCTTTCTTGCTCTTTTATTAAGAGCGTTTTTTGGAAATTCAAAGGGAGCGAGTATTCTGAAAAGAGGAGAAGTTATTCTCGTCTTTTTTGAATCCTCAAGAACTCTCCTTGAGTTTCCTAATTAATATAGGGCTATTATAACATGAAATGAGTAAAAACCCGGCTTTTAAGCCGGGTTTTAAGATTTCGATTATATTTGCCTAAATAATTTACTTCTTGGAGAATAATTTAGCAAAAGTTGTCTTTAACCAGCTTTCTTTTTCTGCGACTTGGCTAAAGTCACCTTCTTTGGCTTGTTCTGCAATTGTCTGTGCAGTAAAGATATTTTCAGACACTGAAGTTACAGAGCTATCAAGTTGATAATCAGCCATATGCTTAGATTCATCTAATTTGGCTTGCAACTTAGCAAAACGTTGCTCCAGCTTCGCAATAAATTTATTTAAACCTTCAGAGGATTTATTGATGCTTTTTTCTGCTTTTTTAACTTCTCCTCCTAAACTTGAAAGCAAAGAAACCAATTCAATAGCACTAGTTCCTTCTCTCAATTGTTCTGCAGAAGTAGATCGAGCTTTTTCAATGGCTTCAGCAAATGGTTCATTCAATTCTTTAATCAAATCATTATGTGATTTTTCTTTTTCACCTTTCAAACCATCTTTTTCTTCTGCTAACTTATCCATTTGCTCATAATAAGAATTATTATTAGCATCTTCAGCTAATTGTCTGGCTTCATCTAAAGCCTTCTCTAATTCATTAGCACCATTAAGAATGGTGTCCAACTGACCTTCAAAATTTCCCTTATCAGCAGATAACGACTCCATGCTTAAAGTATTGGCAGATCTATTTTCTAAATCGGCCATAATTTCTTGACCGTCGGCAAAACTAAATTCGCGCAATTGATCTTTTAAAAGATCAACATCGTTTTGCAAATGTTGCTTATCTTCAATTTGTGCCTCTAAATCAGCAAATTCTTGTTCAGCTTGATCACGTTCTTGCTCAATTCGTGCTAACTGCTGTTTGAGTTCACTTAACTCAGTTAAGGTAGAACCCTTAAGTTGACTAAGTTCACGCTTGGTATCCTGCTCTATATTTGCCAGTTCATCTAATAACTGTTGTTTTCTTTCTTGTAACTTTTCATTCAAATTATTTTTTTCAGCACTGATTTGCTCAATTAAATTTGTTACGTTAGATTCTTCTTTAACTTCATCTCTCTTCGTTGACACACTTTGTCTGATTTCATCAGTTCTTTTAAAACCAAAATAATTTTCTGCTGAATTTAATTGTTGAGTATTTTCTCTAAAAGCACCAACTTTAGAATCTTTTTTGAGTTGACTGGCTAATTGACGATTGCGATCTTTAGATTCCAAAATAATAGTTTTGTTATCATTTTGAAATTTCTCAGTTGCTACCGCAATTTTTTCCTCTCGCTTTGTTTCTACATCAGCTTTTTTCTCTTTAAAAACTTTCATTTTTTCTTGTAGCTTTTGTTCGGTTTCACTATAGGCAATAGCTAATTTAAAAGCTTGTTTTTCTTTTTTATTTTTCTGTAGCTCTAACACAAACATGGGACTTTTTTCTTTAGCCAAAGATTGTAATTCAGCCAAAAAATTCTTTTTGTCTTCCACACTCATAGCTTGAAATTCTCGTTCTGTATATTTATTGTCGTTTTGTTCATCCTCTGTCAACACTCCTTCAGCTTGAATCTCTTGAGTTGCTTTATCTATACCATAGAGATTGGTGGCTACATCTTTGCTTTGATCAGTTAAGTTTTCACTACGACGAGCAACAGTATCAACTGCACCCATATCACTAGTAACCTGAGGAGATAATTCTTCTGACATTTGTTCCTTTACTTTTTATACAAATAAAAACATTACCGAGAACTAATACTGTGTTTCAGTTTAAAAGAATTTTTTCTGCTTTGCAATGAGAATTTGAATTATTTATTCAAACCTAATTTACCAATCAATTTACGATATCTATCTTCACTTCTGGAAAGCAAGAAATTCAATAAACGACGTCTCTTAGAAACTTGCTTAAGCAAGCCTTTACGAGAATGATTGTCTTTCTTGTGTAATTTTAAGTGTTCAGTTAACTGTTCAATAGAAGCAGTTAAAAGAGCCACCTGTACCTCTGGAGATCCAGTGTCGCCTTCAAAAAGAGCGAAGTCTTTGATGATTGAAGCTTTACTTTGTTTTGCTAATGCCATGATTTCCTTTCGCCTTTGAATTCCTAGTCAGCTTAAAACCAAGAATTAAAGTAAGCATTAATTAATAAGGAGGATATTGTAAATCCTATCTGGATAAAAGTCTAGCTCTCTTTTTTATAGGCTACGATGATATCACCAATTTGAAAATTAAGTTTTTTGTTTTTAAAAGTTAAACCACCTTCATTTTTAGTACCAATGCGATCAATTTCATCTTTACCATGTTTCATGGTTTTAAG
>CAZBVY010000080.1:0-2526 GCA_964495475.1 uncultured Pseudomonadales bacterium | reverse complement strand
ACAAAAATAATTATGTTGAAATTACAAAGAAAAATTAACCAATATTTGCACACCTTGATAGATTTAGATAAAAAATCAAATAAATTACCAAGTTTTATAAAAAATATTTTACTTATTCATCAAATAAAAAAAGAGCTGAAAGATGAAAGCAAACAACATTCGATTCAGCTTCCATTAGCCAAAAAAACTAATCGTTATGCTAGTCAAGTTATCAAATCTTTGTCTGACTACATGCCAAACAATTCTGGCAATTGGACTATAGAAAACCCTCATTCAATTAGCACTAAACTAGAAAAACAAGTAATTGAAACAATGAAAAATTATTTTCACTGCCAAGATAATAATCAAGTTGCTGGACACATTACATCTGGATCAACAGAAGGAAATATCTATGCCGCTTGGCTTGGCAGAACTTACCTTACAAATAAACTAAAACTTAATTCTGTTACAAAAATGGCTTTATTAATCAGTAGCCTTGGGCATTATTCATTGCAAAAAGCTGGAAATATTATTAACGTCAAAACTGAAGAATTAGCCATTAATGAACAAAATTGGAACATTGATCTTGATTACTTAGAAAAAACCATCACAAAGCTTTATAAAAAAGGCATTAAAGCTTTTTTATTACCTTTAACACTGGGCTACACTCTCACTGGAACAGATGATGATATTGAGAAAATTTGTCAAATATCAAATAATTTCAAAAAACAACATGGCGATGCGGATTTTTTTATTTGGATAGACGCTGCTTTTTCCGGCATTAGTAAGATGATTTTAGAAAAAAAGTTTCAACCCCTAAAAAATAAGAGTGTTCAATTAATTACTACAGATTTTCACAAATTATTATCAGCCCCCTATGGTTCAGGTGTCGTTCTTTATCAAAAATCATTAATCAATTTAATCAAAAAAAACAAAATCGTCTATACAAATCAATTTGACTTAACTTTGCTTGGATCCAGATCTGGACTAAATGTAATAGCAATTTGGATGATTTTAAAAAATCTTAATAAAAAGAAATTACAGCAAGCTTTCAGTAAAGCGATGATTAACAAAAAATCATTTTTACAAGAAATTAAAAATAATAATTCAGAAACAGAAATTTTAAATAATCACTCATCAGTTCAGGCTTGTTTAGTGCAAAAAAATCAATTAATTAAGCATTCATTAAAAAATTTAACAACCCATGAACACAAACTTTATTTTCCCACAGGATACAAAAGTAAAAAAATCGCCAATCTATATTTTTTCCCAAAGTTTTAATCAATAATTAAAAACCAAGTACGCGCAAAGCTTGTTTTAAATGATATTTAAAACTACTTGAAATGCGATTTTTAATATCAGACGTATATATAGTTTTATCTTTTGCCTTTAATTTCAAAAAAGCTTCTTTACGACTGATGCAAGTGGCACAGGCATTGCCACACTGAAATAAACCATCTCGATAGCAAGACCAAGTTTTCTCCAAAGGTGTGCCAAATTTTAAACCAAGTTTAACTGTGCCTTCTTTTTCTAAAAATATTCCTGTTTCTCTTTCTAAAAATACTGAAGAAAAATTCCAAGAATAATCTCCTGTGGCTGTACAAATGCCAAGCAAAGTACTTCTTAGGGCTGTAAATGATTGACTCGAAACCTCTGATCCATCAGTAAAATTAGCACCAACAAAAATATTTTTTATTTCAAAACCTTGCGTTAATTTTAAATATCCCGAATAGACCACTCCATAAAAAGGCATCAAATAGGGAGTGACTCCTCTCGTGTGCATTAAAACTGCGTTGGACAAATCTTTAACCAACCATTTGTTTTGATTAAAGCTAGCTAAAATTTCTCCACCATAAATTTTTTTTGGATTGAGAATTTTTAAAAATTCCTCTGGAGTAGTATTAACTTTTAAGTGAAATGGCTTAATATACTTATCTGGATATTTTTTAGCAAAATATTTCTCTAAAGATTTAACAGCAGAGAGCTCTTTTCTTGCTCTTCTTTTTGATCCTCGATCAATAACAACAGGATAAACCTGATAACCATAAACACTAATTAATGTTTCCCAAGCAACTGTCGAATCTATTCCTCCAGATAATAATAAGATTACTTTTTCTCCTGTCTTAGGTTGTTTGAAAACATAGCCTCTTTTTTTTAATAAAAAATCTTCCGCAAATTCAATAAAATCCAAATCTTCAGTTGCTCTTTTACTCAAGAGTTCATTAAATTTTTTTTTGGTCAAAGGCTTCATTATGCGAGTCATAGGAGAATCACATCTTAATCAAAAACTAACAGTAATTCAAGAGAGATATAGTTGACAGTCGTTAAAAAATAATACTATACTTAAAATTAGTTGTTTTAATAATTAGTAAAAAAGGTAAAGAATATGAAAAAGAAACTGAAACAATATACAAAGCCAGAGTTGAAAAAGAATAAGATTAAAATTAACTTCGCATTTGCGGCTGCAAAGACCTAAATGTTTTCCGTTAGGGATTCTAGTGATTTATTTCGTATAATTGACGGCGTTCATTTTATAGAGAAAAATGG
>CAZBVY010000079.1:0-2757 GCA_964495475.1 uncultured Pseudomonadales bacterium | reverse complement strand
CATTTTTAGTACCAATGCGATCAATTTCATCTTTACCATGTTTCATGGTTTTAAGCACTGGATTGGCAACAATTTCTTCACCTCTTTTAAGATGTAAAAGGTCGCTTTTTTTAAGTTCGCCAGTTTTAACTCTGACACCAGCAATGGTTTCGCCCTTCATATCAAAGATTTGTAAAACTTCTGCTTCACCAGTCACAATTTCATCAAAAGTAGCATCCATTAATTTGAGCATACTTTGTTGAAGATCTTCGATGAGGTGATAAATAATGTTATATTCTTTAATTTTGACGCCTAAAATTTTAGCCATTTTTTTCTGGGTATTATTTACTTTAATATTAAAAGCGATTAGTAAAACTTTGCTATCACGAGCTAATTCCATATCTTGCTCAGTAATCTGGCCAACTCCACAAGAAATCACTTCTACAGTTTCTTTATCTAAACTTTGTAAAATTGCTTCCAGTGTTCCTTTAACATCAGCTTTGATCACTAATTTAATTTTTTCCTTGTCACCAAGCATAAAATCCAAATCCATGTTTTCCCAATTAACTTCATCACTTAAACGAAAAGATTTTTCCAATTCGCCGGTTTTACTAAACTCAGCAGTTAGATCTGCATCATAGCTAGCATTAGCATCTCTGATTACACTACCCACTTCAGGCACGTCACTTAAACCAATAATTTCAGCTGGTTCACCTGGTAAAACCTCACTCATCGCCTGGCCGGCTTCATTTTCAAGTAAACGCACACGACCAGTGACCTCATCCACGATGAGATCTTGACGAGTTTGTAGAGTACCAGAACGCACAATCACACGAGCGACTGGACCCTTATTTTTTTCCATAGTTGATTCGATCACTACGGCTTCAAGAGGAGCGGATGGATCAGCTTTTAATTCTAATAAATCAGCCATAACTGCGATAGTTTCGAGCAATTTATCTACACCAAGACCGGTTTTGGCAGAAATTTCAACAGCTTCAATGTCACCACCGTATTCTTGTAATAAAACTCCAGCTTCAGCCAATTGACCTTTGACTACTTCCAAATGTAAATCTGGTAAATCAATTTTATTAATCGCCACGATGAAAGGAACTTTACTTTCTTTAATAAAACGAATTGACTCTAAAGTCTGAGGTTTGACACCGTCATTAGCAGCTACTACTAAAATTACCAAGTCAGTGACTTGGGCACCACGCTCACGCATCTTGTTAAAGGCAGCGTGACCAGGAGTATCAATGAAAGTGATTTTTTGATCAGCAAAAGCAATTTGATAAGCTCCGATGTGCTGAGTAATGCCACCAGCTTCACGAGCAGTGAGATTGGAATGGCGAATGAAATCCAAGAGCGAAGTCTTGCCGTGATCGACATGACCCATGATAGTGATAATTGGCGCTCTTTTTTGCATCATAATTTGTTCATCGCGAATCAATTATTCGCGTTTAGCTTCTTCTGCTAAATATTCATCTACTTTAGTTAATAAAATCTTTTGATCAACTTCGACAACTTCATTCATATTAACCCATTTATCTCTAAATCTAACTAAGTCAGCTAAAGTAGTTAATTTATGTTGAATCAAAACTTCTCTAGTTTCTGCTTGTAAACCAAAGGTATCAATTTCGTAATCTTCTTTACCAGTTACAGATGATTGCACTTCACCAGAAGCAGATTTGATAGTAATTTGATAACCAGTTAGTTTGGCAGCTAAACGCACGTTTTGACCACCACGACCAATAACTAAAGATAATTGATCATCTGGAGCAGTGACAACCACTAATCTGATTTTGTCATCAATATCAATCTTTAAGCCTTCAGCAGGTGCAAGAGCAGCTTGTAATAAGAGACGTGCATCAGCAGAGTAAGGAATAATATCAACTTTTTCATTGTTTAATTCTTCAATCACTTTTTGCACACGTACACCACGCTGACCCACACAAGAACCAACTGGATCAACTCCTTCTTGAGTTGATTTAACAGTTAATTTAGTACGGACACCAGCTTCACGAGCAATGGCTACAATTTCTACTGCACCAAAAGAAACTTCAGGGACTTCGCGTTCAAAAAGTTTACTAACCAATTCGGCACTAGCACGAGTCACAATAATTTGCTCACCACGTACAGTTTCGCTAATTTCTTTGATTAAAACAGCTAAACGTTGATTAAGACGATAAAATTCACCTCGCATCTGTTCTTCTGGAGGCATAAAAGCTTGGCCACGACCAATGTCCAAAATGACATTGCGACCTTGCATACGTAACACTTGACCAGTAACCACTTCACCAATGCGATCGCGATAAGTAGCGATAATTGTATCTTTTTCACTTCTTCTAATACGTTGCAAAATCACTTGCTTAGCAGTCTGAGCAGCAATGCGACCAAAACCTGCCGGAGTCACATCTTCGGATTTTTTCTCATCCCATTCTAATGGTTCAAGAGTTTCTTCATCCATTTTGGTAACTGGAGCTTTGAGAATACGAGCTGAACCATTGCTTTTATCGAGGTCAACATAATAATAAAAACTCTCATCAAGATCGCCAATTTGTTTACGATAAGCAGATACCAAAGCCTGACGAATTGCTTCATAAATATATTCTGGATCAATTTTGCGCTCTGTAGCAATTTGAGTAATTGCAGCCGCAAATTCTGTTCTGACTAAGTTAGCATTCTGTACTGTAGACATAAATTCTTTCTATTTTTATAAATTTAACTAAAAAGTGTCTGATAAGAAAAAAGGACTTGTCTTTCAACAGTCCTCCTCTTACA
>CAZBVY010000078.1:0-2794 GCA_964495475.1 uncultured Pseudomonadales bacterium | reverse complement strand
GGATATTTAAAATATCTCCATTGCTCATAACTAGGCCAAGTGGCTAAAGATAATATTTTGCCGGTTTTGCTATCTAAAATAATGATTTCTCCACGATCAGCCTGATACTTCTCGATTCCCCATTTTAAATTTTGCTCAGCTAAATTTTGGATATCACGACGAATAGTTAAAGTAATATCTCGACCATTAAGATTTTTGCTTTCATATTTTTGTCCAGCCAGAAGAAAACCTAAGGCATCCATTTTAAAAAGATTTTTTTCGAATCGCGGTTTAAGTTCATCTTCTAGAGCTCCTTCTATACCATATCGACCCACTTCATTGGCATTATCATCTCGACCGACGAAACCAGTTAAATGAGCAGCCATGGAGGCTTCTGGATAGAATCTTTGATAGCTTTCATCGAAATACAAAAAAGTATTACCTAGGTTTTCAACTTCTTTTTTACTAGTTTCACTTAATTTGTCTAATAATTTTGGCCAATTTGATTTACTAGAAAATTTTTGTAAAATTTCTTGTTCTAAATTTTTTCTCAAAGTTTCTCGATCTTCATGACTGAGCTCATCAAGATTTTCTGACTGCCAATTATCTTGAATGGCTATTTCACTTAATTTGTAGGCTAAATAGCTAGAGTCACCTTGAAAATTTTGTTTGTCTAATTTCAGATCATAAACTAATTCATTACCTACTAAAAGATAATTATCACTAGTGAAAATTTGTCCCCTCAAACCTTTGTTTTCCAATTTTCTCAAAGTTTGAGATTCTCCTTCTTCTTGAAGGCTTTGACCTTTAATGATTTGCCAATAAAAAAGTCTAAATGAAATTACAAATAGAGCTAAATAAAAAGTCACAAAAAAAATATTTTTCCTCGAATGATGAATTTTTGACTCTGTTTCTATCATTAGCGATTTTATTTAAGAGCTAAGCTGGCAGATTCTCTGTCGATGACAATTACGTCGGAAATAGCAACAAATTCGTTGTTTTCTGCTTGCTCTAATTTACCAATGGCGACTTTTTGAGCAAGTTCTGTTTTGAGTAAATTGGTTTGATTTTCTAAAGTGTGTTTTTTATTTTCTAAGAAACTAATTTTTTGACCATAACCAATGTTTTGACTCAGACTAAAAACAGTAATTAATATTTGAGCTAAAACTGCAGTGCTTAATAATCCGTAGTAAATCGTTAAGTTTTTTTTCATTTTTTTAGAGAGCCAAAGCTCTTAATTTAGCGCTTCTTGAGCGAGGATTATTAATAAGTTCTTCCTCTGATGCTCCGATAGCTTTTTTGTTAATAAGTTTGCCGAGATTAGCAATCTCGATTTGTTTAAAAAAAGTTTTAACTAGTCGATCTTCACCTTCATGAAAAGAAATGCAGACAAGTTTTTTATCAATGGCTTTACTTTCTTGCAAAATTTTTAGAGCTTTTGGTAAAGCAGTCTCAATATTGTTTAATTCATCATTCACAATAATGCGTAAGGCTTGAAAGGTTTTAGTGGCGGGATGAATTTTTTGACTATAACGATGGCCTTTAGTCTGTTCAACGATATTTACTAAGGTACCAACTCTGTCCAAACTGTTGGGATCTTTTTTGCGAAGCTCTACGATTTTATGAGCAATAGCTCGAGCATCAGTTTCGCCACCATATTCAAAGAGCATTCTGGCTAATTGCTTTTCATCAAGTAACTTAAGTAAATCACAGGCTTTAACTCCCAAGCGATTATCCATGCGCATATCTAAAGTTTCATCTAGGGCTTCAAAACTGAAACCACGTTCTTTGGACATGAGCTGATCAGTGGAAGTGCCGAAGTCAAATAAAATGCCACTAATTTCTAGGTTTAAACTTTTTTTAAGGTTCGACAAGCTTTCATCCATTTTGTTAAAGTTTTCTCTAAACAAAATGAGTTGCTTATTGTCAATTTCTTTTGCAAAAAGCTGTTTGGCCGTATCAATACTTTGTTGATCAAAGTCAAAAGCAATTACTTTAGCACCTTTTTTTAAAATTTCTCTAGTGTGTCCTCCCCTGCCAAAGGTGGCGTCAATGTAATAACAATCAACCTGAGGATTTAGAGTTTCTAAAACTTCTTTAACAAGAACTGCTTGGTGTTGAGAGTTATTTTTAGTCATCTAAAATAATGCTTTCAGCGATGCTTTCGGCTTGATCTTCGATTTGATCAATGTAGTGATGATATTTTTCTTGATCCCAAACCTCTAAATGATTTAGGCTTCCGACAATCACCACACTATTTTTTAATTGCGCGAACTCAATCAAGTAATCGGGCAGATTTACTCGACCATTTTCATCAGCGGTTAATTCTTTCGCTTCATTAGTCATTAATCTAATCAAGTCACGGTTAGCTTTTTTTGTAAAAGAGCTTTGAGCAATCTTTTCTAATTCTTTTTTAAAGTTGCTCTCTTGTAATAAAAATAGGCATCCGTCCAATCCTCTTGTCACAATCCATTCTTTGTTAATCTCTCTAAACTTAGCTGGAAGCGAGAGACGACCATTGGCTTCCAGGTGATGATAATATTTACCAATTAACATTTTTTAATCTTATAAGCCTATTTACCATTTATTACCACAATCAAGTTTATACAAGAAAAAATATCTTGTAAATAGGAAGTTTCATTTTGCTAAGTAAAATTGCAATATTTACGACCTATAGTTTCCAATGAGGAAAGTTTAAATAAGAAATAAAAGAGGAAGTTGGGGCTAGAAGGATTGAATATCAAACAACATCAAAATATATCAAAATAGATCTTGATACATCAATCTAAAAAAGTTGAGGGGCTAATTAGCAGAG
>CAZBVY010000077.1:0-2819 GCA_964495475.1 uncultured Pseudomonadales bacterium | reverse complement strand
ACCATCATAGCTCCTTTTGAAGGTGTAATTGATTATGTTGATAGTAGTCGAGTTGTTCTTAAATTAGATAAAAAATATCATGACAAAGCTAAGTCTTTTATTGAAATAACTAATAATGAACTCATTACTTTTGATAAAGGTTCCATTGAATATAAATTGTCTAAATACATGAGAACTTCTCAAAGTACTTGTTTCTCTCAAAAACCAGTGGTGAAGATTGGTCAAGAAGTGAAAAAAGGTGATGTTTTGATTGATGGACCAGCCACTGATCGTGGTGAATTATCTTTAGGAACTAACTTATTAATTGCTTATACAGCATTTAATGGTTTGGGTTACGAAGATGCTTTGGTCATTTCAGATCGCTTGGTCAAAGAAGATACTTTAACTTCTATTCAAATCAGTGAACACAAAGCTAAAGTGATGGATACTCGCTTAGGACCGGAAGAATTAACCAATGATATTCCTAATGTCAGCGAAACTTTCTTGGCTAATTTAACAGTTGATGGCATCATTCGCATTGGTAGTCACGTTAAATCAGGAGATATTTTAGTTGGTAAAGTTGCTCCAAAAGGTGAAACAGAACTTTCTCCAGAAGAGCGTTTACTAAGAGCTATTTTTGGTGAAAAATCCAAAGAAGTGCGTGACACTTCTCTTAGAATTCCTCATGGTGAATCTGGAGTAGTGATTGATGTGCAAGTGCTTGATCGCGATTTAGGTGACGAACTTGATCCAGGTACTATTAAAGAAGTGATTGTAAAGATCGCTGAAATGAGAAAAATTACCGTTGGTGATAAGTTAGCTGGTCGTCATGGTAATAAAGGTGTTATTTCTAAAATTGTTCCAGCAGCTGATATGCCTCATTTAGAAGATGGTACACCAGTAGACATTATTATTTCTCCACTTTCTGTCTTGGCTCGTATGAACCTTGGTCAGTTACTTGAAACTCATTTGGGTTGGGCAGCTGATAAGCTTGGTTATAAAGTAGCTGTGCCAGCTTTTGAAGAAATTAATGAAGATAAAATTTGGGAAGAATTAGAAAAAGCAGGTTTACCAGTTTCTGGTAAAGCTCAACTTTATAATGGTTACACTGGTGAAGCTTATCGTGAGAAATCAGTGGTTGGTATCAACTACATTCTCAAACTAAGTCACATGGTAGAAGACAAAACTCACGCTCGTTCCACTGGTCCTTATTCTTTAGTTACTCAACAGCCTCTAGGTGGTAAAGCTCAAATGGGTGGACAGAGAATGGGTGAAATGGAAGTTTGGGCACTTGAAGCTCACCGAGCTGCTCATGTTCTTCAAGAAATGTTGACCATTAAATCTGACGATGTTCATGGACGTGCCAAAGCTTTTGAAGCTATCGTTAAGGGTGAAGATATTCCAACCCCAACTGTACCAGAAGCTTTTAGAGTATTGTGCAAAGAGTTAAATTCTTTATCTTTAAATGTGGTCGCTCTTGATCCAACTGAAGAAGAAGTGGAAGACAAAGCTCCCACTATTGATAAGGAAGAAGTTTTAATCCTCGATGATTTAGAAGATTCTTCAATGCATGAAGAAGAAGACAAAGATAAAGATGAGGAAGACGAGGATTTTAAAGAAGATGAGATAGAGGATGAAGAAGTCACAGAACCAGAAGAGGAGGTTTTGAACTAATTTTAGTAAATTTTTGAAAGAACCAATTATGAAAAATATAGTCGACTTTTCCGCCCTACAAATTAAAATAGCTTCTCCAGAAGACATCATTAGTTGGTCTCATGGTGAAGTTAAAAAACCAGAAACTATTAACTATCGTTCTTTGAAACCAGAAAAAGATGGTCTTTTTGACGAAAAAATCTTTGGACCAAGCAAAGACTACGAGTGTTATTGTGGTAAATATAAACGCATTCGCTACAAAGGTATTGTTTGTGACAAATGTGGTGTAGAAGTAACCGAAGCCAAAGTACGTCGTGAACGCATGGCTCACATTAAACTAGCTTCTCCAGTAGCCCATATCTGGTTTTTCAAGGGTGCTCCTTCTAAATTATCTTTGCTCTTGGATATTTCTCCAAGAAATTTAAATTCCATTATGTATTTTTCTCAATACATTGTTCTTGAAGTTGATAATGAAGAGAAAAAAGCAGTTTTAGAAAGATTAGATGTTGATCAGGTAGCTGCTTTTGATCAATTAAAAGACAATGCTGAAAAAGCAATTCTTAGTATTAAAGAAAATTTAGATAAAGACAAAGTTGTTTTAAATGAAAGAGTTAAAAGCAAAGAGGCTATGCAACTCAAAATTACTGAGTTGGAATTAAAAGCTAAGAATAAAATTATTGCCACTAAACAACAATTAGAAGTTCAATTAGAACAAACTGAAGAAATTTACAAAACCATTAAACAAATGGTCAAGAAAATTAAAATCAAAACTGTTTTAACTGAAGATGAATATCTTAAATTAGATGAATATGATGCTGCTTCTCATTTGCAAGTTGGTATGGGTGCAGAAAGTATTTTGAATTTAAGTAAAAAAGTTGACTTAGATGCTGAAATCAAACAATTAAGAGATGAATTGGTTGAAAGCAAGGGTGCTAAAAAAGCTAAAATTACCAAGAGACTTCGTGTTGTCGAAGGTTTCAAAAAATCTGGCATTGATCCAGCCTGGTTATTCTTAACTGTTTTACCAGTTCTACCTCCTGATTTGCGTCCAATGGTGCAATTATCCGGTGGTCGCTTTGCTGCTTCAGATTTAAATGATTTATATCGTCGTGTCATTAACCGTAACAACCGCTTGGCTCACTTAATTAACTTAGGTGCTCCAGAAATTATTTTACGTAACGAGAAAA
>CAZBVY010000076.1:0-2919 GCA_964495475.1 uncultured Pseudomonadales bacterium | reverse complement strand
GAAAGGCCGATTTAGAGACCATGAGACAGGCCCTAACCCTATATAAACAAGACAACGCGTATTATGCTGAAACTACGGCTTTGAATTTTGTTAATTTAGTTGCTGATCTTTATGACGAGGAATATTTATCCGAACCAGTTTTAGAAGACCCTAAAAATGTTACGCCATATGTTTATCAGGCGATTTGCTCTGCTAATAGTGGGACAAATTGTATTAAGGTAACTTTACGTGCTGTTTTAGAACCAAATTTAACTACTTATGACATCATTGCTCTCTAAAAATCAATCAGCTTTTACCTTTGTTGAGCTTTTGATTACTGTTTCAGTGATGGTGATTTCTTTGTCTATTGGTGCCGCTAACTATTTGCGATTTTTAGATAAACAAAAACTTTATCAATCTGGTTCAAATGTAGAAGCCATTTTGAAAGATGCACGTTCTAAAGCACAATATGGATTTTTGGGTAATGAAGAATTGGGCTATTGTGCTCAGCTCAAGGCAGTGGAGGTTATATCAAGTCAAACAGCAGATAATAGAGTTAATTTCAAAGCACAATTGCATTGTGCTAGTGATCATATTTTGGTTTATGAGAGTCAAACAATAGAAGAGCTAGGCACTACTTTGAATCAAAATTTTCATGTTTCTTACTTACCCATTCGTGGAGCTACATTGTTAATTAACGGTTCTACAACTGCTAGTGGAAGTGCCACTTTGAGTCGTGACAGTGGCTCAGTCATTTTTAATTTAGATCAAGGAGGGTCAATTGATGTCAAATACGACTAGACAACAAGCATCCACCTTGATAGAAATTCTCATTGCTGTTTCTATCATTGCTTTAGTTTTGACTTCAGTTAGTGCCATGATTACTATGTCAATTAAATTAGCAGGCAGTAACGAACAAAAACAACTTGCTTTACAAAAGGCTCAGGAAGCCATGGAATTCTTTCGCAAAGAAAGATCAATTAATAGTTGGTACAGTTTCTCTACTCATCTAACTGATGGAAGTCTTTACTGCGTTAGTACTCTACCTGAATCAATTGCTAGTGTGTCAGCTAAACTTGGTACTTGTAGTGATACGGATGTTTTGGAGGCAGCAAAATATCAATTTCAAAGAGAGGCCTCTGTGCAGTTCAATAGCACAAGTAGCATTAGAGTAGGCATAGACGTTTCATGGCGAGATGGTAATAAAGATAAAAATTTATTTATCGAACAAAACTTTGAGAATTTTTAATTTCTAGTAGCTAATCCTGAACTAAAATCTAAACTAGTTGATCTAGCACTATTACTGGCTTCCCCTTCTCCAACGCGTAGAGTGAAATTAATTTCAATGTATTTTTTACCCTCTGGAGTGGGATAGCAAGTAAAAATCAAATTGGAGACATAATCAGGATTGGTACTGCTTTCTGTGAGATAGAATTTACTATTAGCAGAGATTGAAGCGATGCGATTATCTTCTTCTTTTAAAATTGTTCCAAGACCATCTTTGTTAATAATGCTAATGTAATCGAGAGGTTCTTCACTATCACACGCAGAGTTAATTTCACTGGCGCTTCTGATCATTTCAACCATTTGAGTGATGGCATTATTTCCAGATTCGCGCAGATTTTGACTGATACGACTTTTGTAGGCGGTGGCTAAAAAAGTAATAAAAAGACTGCTGATAGCCAACATCAGTAGTGCCGTGATACTAGAAGTCACCAGCAATTCTAATAAAGTGAAAGCTTTTTGTTTTTTCATTAATTAATAATTGATAAACTGTGGATCAACTTCGCGCCAATTACTAGTACTAGCTTTTAATTTAACTGGCCAGTTCGCTAATAGATCTGGGCGATAAATAAAGTTTTCAACAGCTTGGCTATTACTTAAAATTGGGCCAAAATTATTATCACTAAAAGTGCGATTCAACAATACGTTGTTCCAGCCTACGAAAGTGCCAGAACCAATGAATTTTTTGTCTGGAGGTACTTCGCCCACTGCTGTTTTACTTTGAATAATTAGATTATTATCAGCCACAAATACTCCTTCTAAATTACTGGTGTCATGAGACACGGGAGGGGTACTTGGATTAAGTGGATCGAGTTCATAACCAACATCAGCAGTGATAATAATGTCTCCATTGACGAAAAAAGCTAAGAAACTGTCAGTGTCTACGTTAGTGATTTTATACATGGCACTGTCATGTGTGTCGCTATCATCTAGAATTAGATTGCCGTCTACAAAAACAACTAGTTTTTGTCCATCAATAAGAGTGAAGCCTTGGGTTTCATCAATGTTAACGTTGCCATTAACTTTGACATAATTAACATCTCCCCAATTCCACCAGGTACTACTGGTCCAATCAGTAAACAACGGCTCTAAGTCTTCTCCATTGCCAATTTCTTGAACTTGATTCTCTGCTAATTTATAAAAATAATCATAAGAAAGTTGATTAAGATCGGTATCTACGTCATATGAATTAAGATTGCTAGTTTTTTCTGGTAGATGAAAATAAGAATGATAAGCAGTGCTGTAATCATAACTTCTTACGGCTCCACCATTTCCCGTATTAGCGATAGGAAAACCACTAGAAAGCAAATTGGTAGATAAAGGTCGAGGGGCAGTTAAAGCAGGTTGACAGTCATTGGTTTCGTCACAAAAACTATATGGGATGATACTAGCGATGCCATTGCGTCCAAAAACATTACCACCAAAAACTTGAAACCAAGATTCATTAGATAAATTATTGATTTGCAAATAGAAATTAACATTATCTAGTGGTGAACTTACGCCAGTATACTGACAAACGTATGGATTGTTTGGATCTAAAGCAGCAGGACAAGAGCAAACGTATTCTACTAGGCCAGTTTGATTAGACAAATCCAGGGTAACGGTGTAATTGTTACCAGTACCACTAGTATTAAGTGTATAGAATCCAGGGATAAT
>CAZBVY010000075.1:0-2939 GCA_964495475.1 uncultured Pseudomonadales bacterium | reverse complement strand
AGAAAAAAGTTGCAGAAGCAGCTAAATCTTCCAACGAAATTTTACAAGAAAAAGACAACCTTGAGAAAATGAAAGCAGATATTTTATCTAAAGCCAATCAAAATGCTCAAAAAATTGAGAATGACACTAAAAACGAAGCTAAAAAATCTGCAAAAATTTTAATGGAAAAAAGCAAAGAAGAATTGTCTCTTAAAGAAGCTAAATTTACAGAAGAATTAGCCAAACTTAAAAAAGATAAATTGAAATCAATGGAAAAAGAACTTAAAGAAGCTGCTGTGGTAATTGCTGAAAAAGTTCTTCAAGAATCGATAGATACTAAAAAACATCAAAAACTGATTGATCAACAAATTGATGAAATTATTGAAAGTTTGTAAATATGTTACAAGTTAATGTTACTAGCGCGATCGCGCTTAATGATCAGCAAAAAAAGAAACTGGAACTTGCGCTTTGTAAAAAATATTCTAAAGACGAGTTGGTTTTTGAATATCAAGTTAAAGAAGAATTAATAGCTGGTTTACGTGTTAGTGTGGCCGGCAAATTATATGATGCTAGTCTCAAGGCTCGTCTCAATCAATTAGCTAATAAGATTTAACTATGTCAAAATCAGATATTTTTACCAATTTAAACTCAATCAAAAATAATGATTTAAATGTTAAAACTGTCTCTATTGGTAAAGTTATTGCTTATGCTGATGGAATTGTTTTTGCTGATGAACTGAATGATGTTCAAGCTGGTGAACTAGTTACTTTTGGCACCGAGGCTTATGGTTTGGCTCTTAATTTAGAAAAAGATAAAGTTGGTATTATTGTTCTGTCTGGAGCAAATAATATTAAGACTGGCGATTTAGTTTATCGTACCAATCAAATTTTATCTATTAATGTTTCAGATGAAATTGTAGGTAGAGTGATTAATCCATTGGGCCAGGCTGAGGATGGTAAATCTGCTATCAAAAAAGATCGTGCTATGTTGCTCGAAAAGATTGCCCCAGGAGTTATTGTTCGTGAGGCAGTTAACCAACCTTTGCAGACCGGCATTAAAGCCGTTGATGCTTTAATTCCTATTGGTCGAGGTCAGAGAGAATTAATTATTGGTGATCGCAATACTGGCAAATCTTCGATTGCTTTAGCGAGTATTTTAAATCAAAAAGATCAAGATGTGGTTTGTGTTTATGTGGCCATTGGTCAGAAAAAATCTACCTTGGCTCAATTTATTCAAGTTTTAGATGATAAAGGTGCTTTAAATTACACCACTGTTGTTTCTGCTTCTGCTAGTGAATCAGCATCTTTACAATTTTTAGCTCCTTATGCCGGTCAGGCAGTCGCCGAATACTTTTTGGATAAAGGCAAAGATGTTCTGATTATTTTTGATGATTTAAGTAAACACGCACAAGCTTATCGTGAAATTTCTTTATTACTCAAAAGACCTTCTGGTCGCGAAGCTTATCCTGGAGATGTTTTTTATTTGCACTCTCGTTTATTGGAAAGAGCTTGTAAATTAAATAAAGAAAATGGTGGTGGTTCAATTACTGCTTTACCTATTATTGAAACTCAAGCCAATGACGTATCGGCTTATATTCCTACCAACGTTATTTCCATTACTGATGGACAAATTTATTTAGAAACCGATTTATTTAACTCTGGAATGAGACCAGCTATTAACATCGGTTTATCAGTTTCTCGTGTTGGTTCAGCAGCTCAATTGAAAGCCATGAAGCAGGTGGCTGGTAGTTTAAAACTTGATTTAGCTCAATTTAGAGAACTAGAGGCTTTCGCTCAATTCAGTTCTGATCTTGATGCAGCCACCAAAAAGCAATTAGATCGAGGTAAGAGAGTTAGTGAAATTTTGAAACAACCTTGGGATTTGCAAATGTCTGTAGCAGAACAAGTTTTAATTATTCACGCCGCAGTTAATGGTTTGTTAGATCAAATTGAAGTGGCTGATTTAGTAGAGTGGGAAGCTGAATATCTAACTTTTGCAGAAAACAAACAGCCCGCCTTGATGAAAACTCTTTCAACTGGTGCAAAAATAGAAAGTCCTCAAGATGAAGCTTTAAGAAAATTGATCAAAGATTTTGAAATAGCTCATCCTCGTTTTTATAAGAAAGAAGCGTGAGTTTATGGCTAACGCAAGAATTATCAAACGCCGAGTCAATTCTGTTCAAAATATCGCCAAAATTACTAATGCGATGCAATTAGTATCTGCTTCAAAGACAAAATATTCTCAAAAAATGGCTATTAATTCTTTGCCATATATGCAGTCTTTATTAGATTCGTTGGAAACAGTTGCTAATTTTATTGATCCTAAATTGCATCCTTTTCTAAATAAAAATCGCTCCGGTGATGATTTAATGATTGTTCTATCTACAAATAAAGGTTTATGTGGTTCTTTAAATACCAACCTTTTTAAACAATTATTAATTTGGGTTAAAGATCGACCCAATGCGCAATTTATTGCTGTTGGTCAGAAAGCAGTAAATTTTTTACGTACACGTGGTTTCAATTTGGTAGCTCAATTTACCGATTGGCCAGAAAAAACTAAGTTAAATGATGTTTTGCCATTGTTAGATTTATTAACAAAGAAATATTTGTCTGGAGAAATTGGCAGAGTTGATGTTTTATTCACTGATTTTGTTAATGTATTAAAGCAACGTAGTTTAATTTTTAATCTTTTACCTCTAAATGATTCAAATATTCAGGAGCTTGAACTCAAATATGAAAATAAATTAAACAAATCAAATGATCAAACTACCAAAGTGAAGCCTAGAGCAAACTACTTACTTGAGCCAAGTTCTAGCGAATTGTTAGATTTCTTACTTAATTATTATTTAGAACTAAGTTTTTATCATCTAGTTTTAGAATCATTAGCCAGTGAGCATAGTGCACGCATGATTGCTATGAAAAGCGCTAGTGATAACGCCAAAGATTTAGTAGAGGTTTTAA
>CAZBVY010000074.1:0-3099 GCA_964495475.1 uncultured Pseudomonadales bacterium | reverse complement strand
GCTTCTTTAATTTGACCTTTGTGAGCACTCATTTCTACTTCAAAAGTATAAACATGCTCTTTTTTAGCTAAGCTAAGAGATCTTTCGGTGACAACTGGTTTTTTAATTAAATAAGCATTCATGATTATTTCTTAAGAGTTGTTTTTTTAACTTTTAACAATCTTTCCTCTAAAATTTTTAATGCGGTTAAATCAATAACAATTTTATCAGCCATGGCTACATGTAAAGCATTGATGCGATCGGCGGTCATTACTAAAACATTTTCCATATTGCGCAAAGAGCGTAAAACTAAACTAGAACTTTTAGCTAAAACAACTAAAACTTTTTCATCTTTTTTACTAGCTACTGACAATAATTTAACAGCCTCGCTGGTTCTACCTTTTAAAGAAGATAAATCTTTACTTAAAAAGAGATTATTCTTTTGAGCACTCAAGGCTAATTTGAGAGCTAAAAGTTTACTTTTAGCGGTTAAGGTTTTAGCCCAATTTTCAATTCCTCTTGGACCGTGAGAAACACCACCACCAACAAAAATATTAGGAGTACGAGCACCATGACGAGCATTGCCGGTACCTTTTTGTTTATACCATTTCTTTTTGGTTCTGTTGATTTCTGATCTGGTTTTAGTGTGGCTAGTGCCTTGTCTTAAATTACTTAAATAAACTCTGATGGCTTGAGCTAATAAAACATTAGAAGTAGCACTAGAAAACAAAGTGTCACTCACTCTGACTTTCTCATTTTTGCTGGTGGAGTCTATGACTGTTAATTGCATTATGAGTTAGCTCCTTCTTCAGTTTGCTCAACTTGTGATTCAATCTGTGGCTCAACTTGTGGTTCAGCTTCAGCTAAACCTAAGTGTTTAAGATTTAATTTAATTTCTTTGGTTTTGCCTGTTTTACTAATTCTAACTGTAGAAGTTCTGTATCCTGGAACTGGGCCATTAACCCAAAGTTCATTATTTTTTTGATCAATGTAAACGACCACCAAGCCAGAAACAGTTTTAGTTTCACAACCGTAATGTCCAGGCATTCTTTTGCCTTTCCAAATACGACCTGGAGTAGTACCAGAACCGATGGAACCCACAGCTCTTTCACGATCTGATTGTCCATGAGTTTTAGGGCCACCATGAAAACCATATCTCTTAACAGCACCAGCAAAACCACGACCTTTAGTTGAACCTTGAATTTCTACCACATCACCAACGGTTAGAACATCAGTTAAAACTAAGGTTTGACCAGCTTCCAATGTGTTTTCAGTTTCTTCGCCTGAAAGCTTAATACCTTCGACTTGTTTAACACCAAAAGAAAAACCACTCTTTTCAATTTTTGATCTAAGTGGTTTATCAACATTTTTTAATTTTTTACGACCATAACCAATTTCCAAAGTCATTTGCTTATCTTGAGTTTCTTTTTTAGACAAAACAACGTTGTCACTAACCTTAAGTTTGGTAATAGGCAAACGCTTGCCATCCTCTGACCAGGCTTGTGACATTTCCACTTTGGTAGCAAATATTGTATTTAGCATTGTTTTTCGTCAATAAAATAAAGCGTTGGGTTTTTAAACCCAACTATTTCTGCCTAAAAACTACATTTTGATTTGAATATCAACACCAGCAGGTAGTTCCAAGTGCATTAAAGAATCGATGGTCTTATTAGTTGGATCAACAATGTCGATCAAACGTTTGTGAGTACGAATCTCATAATGCTCTTGAGCATTTTTATCTGTATGAGGTGAAACCAAAACTGTAAAAGATTTTTTATTAGTTGGCAAAGGCACTGGACCAATAATTTTGGCGCCAGTAGACAAAGCTGTTTGTAAAATCTTACGAGAAGCCTCGTCAATGACGCGGTGGTCGTAAGATTTGAGTCTCACTCTAATCTTGTATGAGTTTTGATTTTTAGTCATACTATTTTTTAATTTATTGCTTTCTTTAGGCTGTGATCATCTTAAATCACAAAACGCGATTATATCCAATTCCCACCTTCTTGTACAGGGGAAATTTGTATTTTTTATTGATTTGAGTTTATATCGAAAATCAGTAAAAAATAAGTTTCTCTCTTTATTCTCGAGAGGATTGTATTGTACCAGAAGGAGATAACGAGAGCAATAGTAATAATAATACCAAAAACCCCGCTTAAAAAAGCGGGGTTTTAGTTTCTTTAAAAAAATTAGATTTTTATTCTAAAATTTTGGTAATAGCACCTGCACCAACAGTTAGGCCACCTTCGCGAATAGCGAAACGGAAACCATCGTGAACAGCGACTGGTACTAAGAGTTCAACGGTCATTTTGGCATTATCACCAGGCATAACCATTTCAACACCATCTGGGAGTTTGATCTCACCAGTTACATCAGTGGTTCTGATATAAAATTGAGGTTTGTAACCAGAGAAGAAAGGTTTGTGACGACCACCTTCTTCTTTTTTCAAAATATAAACTTCAGCTTCAAATTTCTTATGAGCAGAAGCACTACCTGGTTTGGCTAAAAGTTGGCCTCTTTCAACGCCATCTTTTTCAATACCACGAAGTAAAATACCAACATTGTCACCAGCCTGACCTTGATCAAGCATTTTTCTAAACATTTCAACACCGGTAACGGTGGTGGATTGTTTATCACGAATACCAACAATGTCGACGTTTTCACCAACTTTAACAATACCGCTTTCAATACGACCAGTGACAACAGTGCCACGACCTTTAATCGAGAAAACATCTTCGATATACATACTGAAAGGTTTATCAACATCACGAACTGGTTCTGGAATGTAGTCATCAACAGCATTCATTAAGTCCATAATTTTAGCTTGAGCATCAGCATCGCCCTCTAAAGCTTTCATGGCACTAACACGAATAACTGGAGTATTGTCTCCATCGTAACCATATTTACTCAAAAGATCGCGTACCTCAACTTCAACTAAATCAAGTAATTCAGCGTCATCAACCATATCGCATTTGTTTAAAGCGACAACGATTTTTGGTACGTTAACTTGATTAGCTAACAAAATGTGCTCGCGAGTTTGAGGCATTGGACCATCAGTGGCGGCCACAACTAAAATAGCACCATCCATTTGAGCAGCACCAGTAATCATATTTTTGATGTAAT
>CAZBVY010000073.1:0-3127 GCA_964495475.1 uncultured Pseudomonadales bacterium | reverse complement strand
TTTTTGAAAGAAAATAGAAAATGAAAATTGCAATTATTGGATCAGGTTTTGGAGCTTTGGCAACCGCTTTTGACTTGAGCAAATCAAAAAACACCGAAATAGATATTATCGATGCTCAGCAATTCGCCGGCGGAATGGCCACTGGTATTGAAAAAGCTGGATGGCGCTGGTCGTTGGAAGAACATTATCATCACGTTTTTGATACCGATCGAGCATTTAAAGATTTTTTATTTGAGTTAGGACTTAGAGATCAACTAATTTACAAAAGAACTAAAAGCTCCACGCTTTACAATGGCAAAATTCATCAAATTGACTCTCCATTATCTTTATTGCGTTTTAAAGAAATTTCTTTTTTGTCCAGATTGCGCACAGGAATAGTTTTAGCTTTTTTGAAAATCTTACCCAATGGAGTTATTTTAGAAAAATTTAAAGCCAGCCAATTTCTTAGTGCCACTATGGGTAAAGAAGCTTGGCAAGTGATTTGGGAACCTTTATTTACTTCGAAGTTTGGCAGATATAAAGATGAAATTAATTTATCTTGGTTTTGGGCCAGAATCAATCCGCGCACCGCAGCTTTGGGTTATTTTCAAGGTGGTTTTAAAAGATTAGCTGATTTAATTGTTGAGAAATTAAAAAAGATGGGTGTTAAGTTTTATTTTGAAATTCAAGTAAAAAAAATTGTAAAAACAGAAAATAAATTTACTTTATCTTTATTAAATAAAAATGGTTTGGTAAAAACTAAAGAATATGATTTAGTTATTTCTACTCTTACCGCACCAGTCTTTGCTAAAATTATTGACTTACCAGAATTAAAACAGGATAACCTCGTAGGTTTGGGGGCCATGACCATGCTATTGCGTTTAAAAAATAAATTGCTGAAAGATGGTACTTATTGGTTAAATGTGAATGAAAAGAAATGGCCTTTTGTTGCGGTTGTAGAGCATGATAATTATCAGTCTAGCGAAAATTATAATGGAGAAAGCTTGGTCTATTTAGGCAGATATTTGGAAATGCATGATCCGGAATATCAAAAATCTGCTCAAGATTTATTAAATGAATATCGTCCTTATTTAAAAAAAATAGATTCATCTTTTGAACAAAATTTAATTGAAGCATTGGTTTTCAAAACACCATTTGCTCAGCCAATTAGTTTTGTTAATCAAAGTCGTTATCTGCCCAAATTCAATACCAGCATTAAAAATTTATATTGGGTTTGTATGCAACATGTTTATCCATTTGATCGCGGTATTAATCATGCTGTAAAGAGTGCTAGAAAACTTGTTAAACATGTTAGAATGGAGACTTCTGCTTTATGACAAACAAAATAGTTAAAATTGGCTTTGATCTAGATGGTGTACTTCTTGACAATCCTAGTAGAGTTTTTCGTAGTTTAATTTCTCGTAGTAAGAAAGCTCATTTATTTCCAAGAAAAGAATTAGAATTTTATCATCCAAATTCTAGTTTTGAACAACTGCTTTGGTCATTAGTTCATAAAAGTAGCTATAAATTAGCAGATGGTTTTACCGATTTAGAAAATTTAGTTTTAAAACATCAAAACCTGGAAATTTATGTAGTGAGTGCGCGCTTCGCTTGTTTGAAGAATGATACCGCTAGATGGAAAAAAATTATTAATCGCAATAATATTTTTAAAGCTATTTATTTTAATGAACACGATGAACAACCTCATTTTTTTAAAAAAAGAATGATTAAAGAATTGTCCTTGAATTATTTTATAGAAGATAACTGGGATGTGGCTCTGTATTTATCTAAAAATCAAACTAAAACCCAAATTTGGTGGTTAAGTAATTTTTTAGATCGAGTGATTGATTATCCTCATAAATTCTTTTCATTCAAAGCCATTGTTTCTAAAATTGAAGGCTTTTTGTTATAGTGGAAATCATGCTAATTCATGACCTTAGTTTATTGGCACTAATTTACCTTGTTTTACTATTATTACAGCTAATGGCTTTACCAGTGGTTTTTTACGTTGCACATAAATTTACTTATTTAAAGGATGCCGGCTGGGGTTTTGCGAGAATTTTCTCTCTTTTATTACTGTCTTTATTAATTTGGAATCTGGCTTTTTTCAAAATACCGATTAACACGGGTTTTGGAGTCATGACCGTTTTTTTACTCTTACTTCTTGGATCATTTTATTTTTCTTGGAAGTTTTTTCTATACAAAAAAAACTTTGTTTCTCAATTTTTTCACCAATTTGGCAAAATTATTTTGATTGAAGAAACAGTTTTTTTATTGAGTTTGTTGTTCTTGTTTGTAATCAGAAGTTTTCAACCAGAAATTCTAGGTTTAGAGAAATTTATGGATGCTGGTTTTATTCAGGCATATCTCAAATCTCCAGTTTTACCCATGCAAGATATTTGGTTTGCTGGAGAAAGCGTCAACTATTATAGTTTTGGCCATTTTTACAATGCAATTCTAGTACATTTATGGCAAGTTGATTTAGCATATGGATATAATTTACTTTTAATTAGTCTTTTTGGTCTTTTAACTTTGGAACTTTTTTCACTTGCTTTCAATTTACGTGCTAATTTATTTCAAAAAAAAATATTTATAGGTGAAGAGAAATTTGATTTTAAATCAGCAGTTGCCTCTGGAATCTTAGCTATTTTTCTAGTAGCTTTGGGATCCAATGGTCACACGCTTTGGTACTTCTTTAAATATGGGAGTATGAATGATTATTGGTACCCAGATGCTACTAGGTTTATTGATCGCACTATTCATGAGTTTCCAGCCTACAGTTTTGTGGTTTGTGACTTACATGCTCACGTATTATCTTTACCAATCAGTTTATTCTTATTATTTGGCATATTTTTATGGTTAAAAGAATTATTGTTAAATAAAACTTGTCATAAAATGCTTGCTGTTTTCATGGGTATTTTATTTGGTGTATTGGTGATGACTAATACTTGGGACATAATGATTTATGGTTTATTGTTGGTTTTTATTTCATTGATTTTACTATTCAAAGATAAAAAGTTTTTCGCTCCATTGTTTTGGACTGCAGGACTTATTTTTTTAAGTACGGCAATAATTTCTGCTTTTTGGTTTAGCAGTTTTACGGCGATTTCCAATGGTTTACTTTTAGCAAATGAGCACACTCCTTTTT
>CAZBVY010000072.1:1263-3290 GCA_964495475.1 uncultured Pseudomonadales bacterium | reverse complement strand
GGTAAATACATCTGGATGGTCTCATTCATATCTGGGTGACCATCGTAATCCATCATCATGTAGTTATCTGGACCGACATAGGCTTCGTTATTGTAAATAATGGGATTAATTCCTCTTTCCTCATTTCTCTGCTCTGCTAATTGTGTGCTAAATTCTCTAAATTCAGTGGGACTTAAAACACTTACGTCAATGCTTTCTCCAGCTAAATGAGCTGTTAGAAGTTGATCAACTTGATTAACGACTTGAGTTTCAGTTGGAGCCGAGGTGATTGTACTGGCTGGTTCAGCTGTATTAGTGATTACGGGTGCTTCTCCGGTAGCAGAATCAGGAATGCCAGCAGTTTCTCCAGGTACGGGATCATTTTGATTAGGAATTTCTGGATTTGGAACAACAGCAACTGAAGCACAGGCTGATAAAACTAAAGCTAAAATGGTAGTGATAGGAAGTACTCGATAAACTCTATCTGGCAAATTATTAATAATAAAAAATGGTAAATCTAAAATTGATTTTAAACCTTCTCTAAATTTTTCACTCTGAAGTTGCCAAATAGTACTAATAGTATTTTTAAGAGCATCCTCTGGTTGTAAAACTGATTCTATCGCTGTTACTTGCTTAGCTTGTTCTTTTTTAGCTTTAATTTGATTTAGAATCTTTTCCCTAACAGGTTGGCTTTTTAAAGCTTCAATGTGATCCATTGCTTGCCAAATGAGAGGGGCGTTTTGTAATTCCAAATCAGGACCAAAAGTTTGTTCAAAAGTTTGAAAATTATTAACAAAACTGACAAGGCGTTCTTGTTGTTGAGGATTTTCTCCGGCTAATTTGGCAATAAATTTTTGATCTAAGGGATTAAAAGTTTCTACCGGAGCACTAGGATTACTTAAAAATTGGGCTTTCAAATCGTACTGATGCTTTTTACCCAAAAAAGCATTACGAGTCTTTGCTTCCAGGCGACCAGCCTGATATCTGCTTTGATCAAATTCTTTATTTACCATCTCAATTTCCTTTTTTTATTTGTTTATAGAAATAAAGACCAACAATTAAAGTACTTGAGATAATATTGTATCTATGTCCTATAACTTAGTCAAATCTTGCACTTCTCTATTGAAACGGGTATAATCTCTCTTTTCTATAGATAAAGGAAATCCTATGGGTGCACTACCAAAGAACAAAATTACTCGAGTTGAACAAGGCAAACGTCGTGCTGGTAATAAAGCTGATGTTAAAAAAGATCCTAAAACTAACGCCATCCCTTTACATAAACAGGGTTTTGTGGCTTCTATGCTCAAGAGTTTAGGTCTTTAAAGCGAATTTTCTTATTTGCCTATTGAAAAAAGATTTTTTCTCACCTAGTCTACTCTTTGTTTTTATTGTAAAACCATATTATGTATTTTTTAGATGATGATTCTGCTGTTAAACGAGATGATCGCCATGAGCGTCGTGTTTTTTTGATGCAATTACTTTTTGCTCACACTTTTACTAATAAAGATGAACAATATTTAGATGAAGAATTAATGACGGAAAGCGACATTAAATTGTTGCAGGCAATTCAAAAAGCTACTCCAGCAATAGATCAAGAAATTATTAAACATGCTCCAGAACGTCCTCTAAGTGAAATAAATAAAGTTGACTTAGCGATTATGCGTTTAATTGTCTTTGAAAGTCAGACAGAAAAAACTCCTAAAAAAGTTTTAGTTGACGAAGCAGTTGAATTAGCTAAGGAATATGGCAGTGAAACTTCAGCTAAATTTGTTAATGGTGTACTTGGAAAAATCTTGTTTAAAGAGGAAAAACAGAAAGAAAATAATGAAAAAAATTGATCCAGAAATTTTTAATCAACTACGTCAATTATTAACTGATATTACTGGTAATAATATTGAAGAAGTTGTGCCAGATGCGGACCTAGAAGAAGATTTGGGTTTAGATTTAGATGTAGATTTAAATCGCTTAGTAGATCGCATCAACAAAGAATTTGAAATTGAACTGAATGAAAAAACTGTTTATCAAGAACTGACTGAAGAGGCTCACGC
>CAZBVY010000072.1:0-1163 GCA_964495475.1 uncultured Pseudomonadales bacterium | reverse complement strand
AAATTAACTGCTTATCGCAGTTCTTTAGTACGCACGGAAACTCTGGCAAAATTAGCTAAAGAATTACAATTAAATGACAAGATGTTCTTGAGTAAGGGCGAAGAACGTGGAGGTGGTAGAGAAAATGAAAGTTTATTAGCTGATTTGATGGAGGCAGTGATTGGAGCGATGTATTTAGATCAAGGTTTTACCATCGTACAAGATTTTTTAGCTAAATATTTATTTCCTAAATTTGAAGGTATTTTACAAAGTAAAAGTTACAAAAATCAAAAAAGCTTATTGCAAGAGGAAGTACAGGCTCGTTCTTTGAGTACACCCATTTATCGCGTAGTCAAAGCTATGGGTCCAGATCACAATAAAGAATTCACAGTTGAAGTTTTAGTTGGCGATGAAATTTGGGGTGTAGGTACTGGTCATAGTAAACAATTGGCTCAGCAAGCGGCCGCCTCTGTAGCTTTGCAAAAACTAGCCTGAAACTCTAGTTGAGAAATTTTGTGTTTCAGGGTAAAATTCATCTCTATGTTAAAAATCAAACTCGCTAGATTCGGTAAAAAACATCAAGCCCACTATCGTATAGTGGTCAATGAAGCTCGTGACAAAAGAGATGGTAAATACGTAGCTTTAATTGGTCATTATTCACCAGTGGTACCAAAAAAATTAGAAATTGATGTCAAAGTTTATGAAGAATGGCTTAAAAAAGGTGCTAAACCCACTGAAACAGTCGCTTCTCTTTTTAAACGTTTTCAATCTGGAAATCCTTTTCCAGTTAAAAAAACTGGTCCATCTAAAAAAGCTAAGGCTAAAGCAGAAGCTGCTAAGAAAGAAGCCGAAGCTCCAAAGGAAGAAGTTGAGGTAGAAGCTCCAGCAGAAGTAGTTGCAGAAACAGTAGAGGCTCCAGTGGAGACTCCAGAAGCAATCGTTGAAGAAGTTAAAGCTGAAGAAGCCAAAGTAGAAGAAAAAACTCAAGCTTAAAATATGAAAAGTTTACTTGAATTTATTTTATTACGCATGGTTGAACATCCAGAAGATTTGGAAATTACCGAAGTTGATGAAATGGGTTTAACAGTTTTTAAACTCAAATTACACCCCGACGATATCGGTCGCGTGATTGGTAGAGGTGGTAATGTTATCAAAGCTATTCGTAAATTATCTCAAGTAAGAGC
>CAZBVY010000071.1:0-3367 GCA_964495475.1 uncultured Pseudomonadales bacterium | reverse complement strand
TAATCTTGTGTCAAATGATCAGTCCTTAAAAAGGATTTTTTCTAGTTCAAACTCTAGTAAATACCCAACTCTTGGAAAGTTCTTGCCTTCTTTTTCTAAACAGACCGTTGTTTTTAATAATGACAATCAAACTTCTAATAAAGATGGTGATTTAGAGTTATTAGATCAACTAGTTAGTCAAACTCTACTTAATAAAACTAATGTTGTTTCCACTGAAGCTACTTATCAACCTCAAGCTGTTGGAAGAGCTAAAGAAATTTTAAACAACCAAGTGTCAGCAGAATCAAATCCTATAGTTGAATCTAGCCAAGAAACGCCAGCAGAATTTATTTCTAATCCTGAATTAGCCGAACTTTCTAAAGAAATTAAAGAAGTTTCTAAAGAAACTAAAGAACAACGCGAGCAAGCTTTAATTAAAGAGAAACAAAAAGAAATTGACAATTTGGTCACAGAAGCAGTAACGCCAGTGGCGGTTTCTAATAAACCCGTGGTAGTTTTGCCAATCACTGCTAAGAGCAAAGAAGAAGCAAAATTTAAAACGACTAAATATAGCGTAAGGTGGTTAATTGAGTGGTGCAAAAAAGTTGCCAAAATGTTTTCGGGCGCGGTAGTATATAAAGAAGAAGTAGATTATGAATGATCAGGCACAAAATTTACTGACTCAGCTTAACAATTTTTTTGTTTCTGCCTTTGTTTTAATTAGTATATTAGTTTTTTTAGTATTAATTATTTTTTTAATTGCTTCTTTAATTAAAAATCAACGCCGAGAAAGTTATGTTTTAAATTTCGTGACTTTGTTAGTTAAATTACCAAAAAGCAATGAAATCAAAATTGATGCAGCTGAACAAATGTTTGCTGGTCTTTATTCTCTTAAAAAAGAAGGGTTTTTTTCTTTTCTGAAACCAGAGGATACGATTAGTTTTGAGATAGTTGGCATGAAAGAAGATATTGCCTTTTATGTAACTTGTCATAAAGCAATTCGTGATTTTGTAGAAAAACAAATTAATGGTGCTTATCCATCGGCCTCGATTACTGAGATGGATGAAGTTAATATTTTTAATGAAAAAGGTCGTGTAGCTTTCACACCTATTAAATTAGCTAAGGCTGATTTTTATCCAATTAAAACCTATAAAGATTTACCTACTGATGGATTATCTTTAATTACTTCGGCTATGTCCAAAATGGGTGATGGTGAAGGCGCTACTTTGCAAATGTTACTGAGACCAGAAAGTAGTCGCTGGCAAAATAAGGGTCAAAAACACAATCAAAAAGAAAAAAAACGTGAATCTGATCCGGATAAAGCTAATTATACCCACGATCCTAAAGAAGTTGAGGCAATTAATAATAAGGTGGGCAAATCTGGATTCAGAGTTTCTGTCAGAGTAGTAGTTTCAGCTCAAAACGCCACTACAGCTCAATCTAATCTCAATAATATTGTGGGGGCTTTTTCACAATTTTCCTCTACTTATAATCACTTCAAAAAACCATCTTTTCTATTACTTAAACATTTGTTCATGATCGATTTTATTTATCGTTATATGCCAATTTTTAACTGGAATACGATGGTTTTAAATACAGAAGAATTGGCAACGGTAATGCATTTTCCAAATAAAACAGTTGAAACACATCATATTCGCACTTTGACTGCTAAAAATGCTCCCGCACCTAACAAAATCCCAACATCTGGTTTATTTCTTGGCAAATCAATTTATCGTGGTGAAGAAAGAGATATTTACGCTGGTCTTAATGATCGTCGTCGTCACACTTATATCATTGGTAAAACTGGTACCGGTAAATCAGAGTTTTTGAAAGATATGGTTCTACAAGACATTGAGGCCGGACATGGAGTAGCTGTGATTGATCCGCACGGCGATTTAGTGGAAGATGTTTTACAATTAATGCCTCCAGAAAGAGCTGAAGATGTCATTTATTTTAATCCTTCTGATTTAGAACGCCCCATGGGTCTTAATATTATGGAAGCAGGGACAGAAGAACAAATGCATTTTGTGGCCAGTTCAATCATTGGCCTGATGTACAAGCTTTACGATCCTCATCACACTGGTATCGTCGGTCCACGTTTTGAACATGCTATTCGTAATGCCATGTTAACGATTATGTGCAAACCTGGTAGTACTTTTATTGAAATGGTGCGTATTTTAACTGATGCTAAATTTGTGGAAGAGTATTTACCACTAGTTAAAGACGGCATGGTAAAACGTTACTGGACTGATCAGATTGCTAATACTTCTGATTTTCATAAATCTGAAGTCATGGACTATATCGTTTCTAAATTTGGTCGCTTTGTAACTAATAAAACGATGCGTAATATTATTGGTCAACCAGTCAGTTCTTTTGATTTTCGCAAAGCCATGGATGAGAAAAAAATTGTTTTATGTAATTTATCCAAAGGAATTTTAGGTGAAGAAGATGCTAAGTTTTTAGGACTTATCTTGGTGCCAAAAATTTTAACCGCTGCCATGAGTCGTCAAAATGTACCCATGGATCAGCGCCCAGATTTCTTTTTATATGTTGATGAGTTCCAAAATTTTGCGACAGAAGATTTTGCGGCGATTCTTTCTGAAGCTCGTAAATATCGCCTTAATTTAATTGTCGCTAACCAATTCATTGGTCAGATTGATGAAGAAATTAAAAATGCTGTTTTTGGTAACGTAGGCACTATGGTTTCTTTCCGCGTAGGTGTAACTGACGCTAACTTTTTGCAACATGAATTTGCTCCAACTTTTTCAGAAAATGATTTAGTAAACGTTGAAAAATATCACGCTTACATTAAAACTATCGTCGACAACGAGCCAGTTTCTGCTTTTAGCATGTCTTTATATAAAGATATTAAGGCTCAAGAAGCACGTATGAATCCTAAATTAGCAGAGATGGTTAAACAATTATCTAGATTAAAATACGGTAAAGATAAGGAGTTGGTGGAGGCAGAAATCAATCAACGTGCAAAGTTGTTATAGTCTAAATTCCCTCTTGAAATCGTCTTTAAAAAATATATAATCACTCTTTGTCTCTAAAGCTTTTCGGGAAAGCTTACAAGAGAATACGCGACAATCCGCTTGAGGATTCCCTCCGTCTCAAAATACCGGCCTAAAAGGCTACAAATTAGGTGCATCATATGCGCGCGAGGGCCCTTAGCTCAGTTGGCTAGAGCGCCACATTTGCAATGTGGAGGTCAAGGGTTCGAGCCCCTTAGGGTCCACCAAAGAAACTTAACAAGTAATTTGTTGCTTATTAGACTTTGGATTTCTCTCTCAGAGATTTCTAGAGACTAATAACTAGCAAATTGCTAGAAAATTGTTCTTTAATAAGTGAAGAAAATTTTTGATTTAAATTTTATTTAAGTTAAAAA
>CAZBVY010000070.1:1453-3462 GCA_964495475.1 uncultured Pseudomonadales bacterium | reverse complement strand
ATAAACTCATTGCTGATAAATTAGCTTCTAGCGATCAAAATCCTTTTGAATGGGAAGTCGTGATTGATAGCGATCCTCCAGATTTAGGCGATCCAGTGATTGTCAATGCATATTTAGTGATTCCTGTTGGAGAAACCATTAAGGATGTTAATAAATCTTTAAGTATTTTTTGGAGTGAAGAAGAATTTTTCAATTTAATACGTACCAATGTAATTGAAGATATGAAAAATAAAGCTGGAGTAATTCCCAAATATTACACCGTTAAAGGAGCCAATGTCGGATTTAGTGCTTCTGATTCCATTAATCCTCTTGATGAGTGTCACTATGAAGAAGTCTTAAAACAAGACGCTAATGGAATTTCTTATTCTGAAACCGTTCAAGTTTGTAAAAATTATACTTTTGGCGTAAGTTTAAATGAAAATAAAGGCGACATGTTGCTTCCGGATTTTGGACTTGGATTCATGATTCGTAAAATTCAACAAAAGTTACGCAACTCTTTTAATCAAACTTATAACTATATATTGTCCTGCAATCGTGTTGAAGATATGTTCTTAGGACGCTGTAGTGGCGATCCCAAGGGGGATTCTACTCAAGCCTTCTGCAGTGGAGAAGCTTTTAAAAATATTAAAAATATTCCTGATGCTTCTGGAATACCACAATTTGCTAAAGATATTTTTACATCTGATATAGCAGCAAGAATCACTCCAGAACTCATTGAAGCATATGAATACGCTGAAAAAGAAACTGGTATTCCTTGTGAAGTGGTAGCGGGTATTCATTGGACTGAAGGAGGTTTGAATGCCAATCAATCAGTTTTTGACGGAGGCGGTCTTAGAGGTGGCTCACTAAAAGAAGATGCCAAACTTGCCATGGAACACTTAATTGACAAATTTGGCGGTAACTTCGATAAAAACAATATTGAATATGAAGCTCTTGTGGCAGCCGTCGGTGCTTATAATGGCCTTGGCAATCAAAACTGCGGCAAAGAGACTCGCTGGTTAAATGGAGGTAAGTGCCCTCCTCAATTCACGTCAGAAGATCATCCACATCCTTTAGCTTATATTGATGAACGTCATAGCGATATGGATTTAATTTTCTGCTTAGATTATGTGGAATTTAATTGTAGCGTAAGTCCAACTGCCACCACTTTATCAGAATTACGTAGTAGTCTTGATCAAAAACAAGAAGAATGGGGTTTCTCTGATGAAAGAAAAGAAGATTTGATCACTCAAGCAAGTCAATACTGTTATGCCGGTTCAAATGTTTGTCAAAATTTCAGTGATGGTAGCAAATATCCAAAATATCAAAGGCCTGGTTCTATAACCACCGCTATTTTGTTAAACGATTCTGGACTTTAACCTTAACAGATTTTTTCTTAACTGATTTTTGAGTTTTTAATTTAAATAGACGCGTTGCGCCAAGTTTAAGTAAAGAAGCTACAGCTAAAAAAGTATTGATATCTACTTCTTCTGACTGCAAACCCCTAGTTTTAGCTTCAATTCCATAAAGTAATAAACTGGGTAAATTACTTTTAGCCAAAATGTCTTCGTTTTTTGAATCCAAATCTTGCAACAAATAAAATATGGCTTCAGAGTAAGAACTGCTGGGAGAAATATCTAAATTTAATTTACCAAAATCTGGAATAAAATTATTTATTGTGACTACATAATTATTATCGCCTTTATAAAGAGTTTCGTAAGCAAAATATAATTGTCGTAGATTTTCCAAATCCTCTACTCCGCACAAAATTAATAAATCAGCTTGGGCACCGGCATAAGAAAATTCAACCTTGTTACTTTCAAGAGGAGCTATGTTCTTTTTAGGTTTAATCGTTAAATAAAAACGCTTGTCTTTTTCTCCAATGTAATATGAGACTTTATCAACTTGCTCTTCCTGATATGGAAAGCTGATAATTAGATTTTCTTTTCCCAATTCACTTTCTACTTCATCAAACTTAATTAATTTTTCTAATTCTTTGGGGATTTTTTGTACAAATTTTGGACTCAAAA
>CAZBVY010000070.1:0-1353 GCA_964495475.1 uncultured Pseudomonadales bacterium | reverse complement strand
TTAATTAATTTTTCTAATTCTTTGGGGATTTTTTGTACAAATTTTGGACTCAAAATTCTGATTGATTTTTTTGGCAAGAAAAAACTATAAAAACAATAAGTGGCTAAAAATAAATCTAAATCTTTAGTTTCTGGAAAAATCACTAAAATATTTTGACTAAGCTCCAAAATGTCCCTGAACTTATCAGTTTGTGATTGATCGATCATTTATGATTGTTTTAAATGTTTTTAAGTATCTTGTCAAGTTCGAGACTTAAATTTAAGCTAATTACTTTTGCAGTTTTGATTGACTTACTCTAAAATATACTTGTCTTATGACGCGGATAAATACCTCTCGCCTATTGTTAACTGTTCTAATTGTTTTTTCATGTTTTTTTATGTCTATTAAACCGGCTCAGGCTAGTATTCTAGATTGGTTGGGAGGAATTTTTAAAACTGAATCAACCGTTAAAAGCGTTAATTCTTTCAAAAGCGTTAACGCTGATAAGGAAAAATTTGATGCTGAAAGTATTTCCAATATTTTAACTAATATTAATTTACATGCTATTGGCATGGCTGCTATTCCAAATGATGGAAGTCAATCTACTTCAGAGAGAAAAGCTTTGGAAAAAGAAATTGGTTATGGAGTCTTAGGAGATGTTAATAGTGGAATTGTCGCTCTCTATAATCCTCCCGCTAGTACACGCACATATGTAGCTGATGTGATGAAATCGGCCAAGATTATTCCGGAAGCTCAAGCTCAGGGTCTTGGATTTTCTGCTTTAGATCCAATTTTAGAAACTTGGAAATCATTCCGCAATCTGGCTTATCTTTTTTTTGTAGTCATTTTTTTGATTATTGGCTTTATGATCATGTTTAGAACCAAAGTTGGTCAAGCCGCTATTACTGCCCAACAAGCCATTCCCAGTGTCATTGTAGCCATGTTAGCAGTTACTTTTTCCTACGCTATTGCTGGTTTTATGATCGATATTATGTATGTAGCCATGTATGTGTTGGCTAGTTACTTCACCGAGGGTTCGACCATCATTAATATGAACATATTTAGTTTAGTTGGAGTGATGTTTAAGGGAACTGGTGGCGCAACTCAAAATGCCATTGAGCAATTTATGGAAGACGCTCTTAATATCGGTTTTGTGGGAGAAGCTTTGGCTTGGTTATCTAGTTTAATGGGCACCGTTATCATTGGTATTGCTATACTTTTTGCTTCTTTCAAAGTTTTCTTTGAACTAGTTAAAACTTATGTCGCTGTTTTAATTCAAATCATTTTTTCGCCAATCATTTTAATGTTGGGAGCATTTCCTGGTAAAAATACCTTCGGTAAATGGATTAAAAATCTCGCTGGCAATCTTATTTT
>CAZBVY010000069.1:0-3501 GCA_964495475.1 uncultured Pseudomonadales bacterium | reverse complement strand
AAAAGATCAAATTGCTGGTTTAATTCTTGATTTACGCAATAATCCAGGTGGATTTTTTGATGTTTCAATTGATGTGGCCAGTGATTTTGTTAAAAATGGCGTAGTAGTTAGTCAAAAATCCAAATATAACACCAAAAACTACAATAGTACTGGCAAGGCTCGTCTAGTTGGAATTCCAACAGTAGTGCTAGTTAATAAAGGTAGTGCTTCTGCTTCTGAAATTGTAGCCGGTGCATTAAGAGATGACGCTAAAATTAAATTAATTGGTGAACAGACTTTTGGTAAAGGAACAGTACAGGATCGTCGCGAACTGAGTAATGGAGGAGGACTACATATTACTGTTGGTCGTTGGTTAACCCCAAGCGGGAATTGGATTCATGAAGATGGCTTGAAGGTTGATGTTGAGGTAGCTCAAGACTACAACACTACAGACGATGAGGTTTTAAAGAAAGCATTAGAGCAATTTTAATTTAAGAAATTTGTTCGTCGCTTTTTTCTGGATTTTCATCAATTTCTAATAAAGATTTGGTAGAAGCGATCAATTCGTCTAAATCACCTCCTAAGATTCCTTCTAAATTGTGCCAGGATTGATGAATGCGATGGTCGGTAACGCGACTTTGGGGGTAATTGTAAGTTTTGATTTTTTCAGCACGCATGTTGCGTCCAATATTACTACGGGCTTCATCAATTTCAGCCATTTTTTTGTCTTCTTCAATTTGCCAAAGTTGAGCACGAAGTAGTTCTAAAGCAATTTGGCGATTTTGTGCTTGTTTTCTCTCTGTACGAGCACTAACTACTAAACCGCTAGGTTTATGTATAAGACGAACAGCTGAGCTAGTTTTGTTGACTGATTGTCCACCAGCTCCACCAGCACGCATAAAAGACCATTCGAGATCTTCTTCTTTGATTTCAACCGCCGTTGCTGTCACTTCTGGTAAAACTGCCACTGAAGCAGTAGAAGTATGAATACGACCCGCAGCTTCGGTACTAGGAACGCGCTGAACGCGATGTACTCCAGAATCATAACGAAAAAGCTTATAAGCTTGCAACCATTCTGTTTCGCCAGTTTTATTTATCTTGCCATCTTCATCAATTTCAACTATAGGCAACTCAACTTTACCCTTAACTTTAAACACTAAATCATCGATTAATTCGACTTTCAAGCCTTTATTTTCGGCATAGCGAGTGTACATGCGCATTAGATCATTGGCCCAAATTTTGGCTTCATCACCCCCAGCTCCACCACGGATTTCAATGATGGCATTAGCATTTTGAGCAACTTGTGAACTATCATCGTTTGTTTTATTTTGTCCATTTAAAAAATCACTTGCAGCAAGTTCCAGGGCTTTTTTTTCCTCTAGTAATCGAGCAATTTCTTCATTGGCTAAATCGTGCATCAAAGCATCATCCAACAACTTTTGATTTTCAGTAATTTCAATTTCAATTTGTTCAATTTGAGCTTGATAGGGGTTATAGATTTGATCCATATTTCTTTTTTTAATCCTTCTTTTAGTTTGATCTCTTTATAATTATATACGCAAAAACGCAACCTAAATGTTGCATCAATCAAAATAAAGAGGAAAACTAATTTTCGGCAGGAACCTCAGCTTGCTTTTTGGCTTTAAGTTCAGCTTGTTGTTCGACTAAAATTTGTTTGTAGG
This sequence comes from uncultured Pseudomonadales bacterium, assembly GCA_964495475.1. Taxonomy (GTDB): domain Bacteria; phylum Patescibacteriota; class Microgenomatia; order UBA1400; family PJMF01; genus UBA1364. The sequence goes on along the minus strand of CAZBVY010000069.1, from coordinate 1,840 downwards.
ATTTAGATTCTACTTTTTCTTTAACAGCTTTTTTAGCTTTGCTAGCAGCTATAGCAGCCGCAGCTTGAGCAGCTTGCATTTTCTTTTGAAATTTATCAACACGACCTTGACGATCAACAAATCTCATTTCACCTGTGAAAAAAGGATGACAAGCATTGCAAATATCGATTTGTACAGCTTTTTTAACGCCACCAGTAACAAAAGTGTTGCCACAGCTACAGGTTACTACACAGTCATGTTGCCAGTTGCTAGGATGTATTCCTTGTTTCATAAGAGGGGATTATTATAGCATAAAATTATGAAAGTGAAGGGGAAAAAGATTTGAGTCTTTTCTTAATCTCCTCAATACTTAGTAAGCTTTGCTCGCCAGATTGCATGTTTTTGAGTGCGAATCTATTTTCTTTAATTTCATTCTCACCAACTACAATCACAAATAAAATTTGTTTTTGTTCTGCAATTTTGAACTGTTTACCTAATTTATCTACATCTGGGAAAAGCTCAGTTTTAATTTTTTCTAAACGTAATTCTTTAGCGATTTCCAAAGCTTTCTTTTGACAAGTTTCATCTTCAAAAAAACTGATCATTACTAGCGTGCCCATATTGTTTTCTGGAATTAAGTTGAGTTCTTCACAAGCTTCGACAATACGATCGAAGCCTAGTCCAATCCCAACTGCTGGCATTTTATAGCCTGACAAGTCCTCAATGAGATTATCATAACGACCGCCTCCGCCAACGGAAGAACCACTAAGTTCTGGAATTTTAACTTCGAAAATTAAGCCAGTGTAATAATCTAAACCACGAGCTAACTTTGGATTAAAAATTAGGGTTTTTTGATCGACTCCTAAGTCCAAAGTTTTTTGTACAATTTTATTTAAATTATCTGATAAAACAATCTTTTCAAGTTTACTTAAAACAGCTTCAGCATTTTGACGAGTGAGACCTTTGTCTACTAATTCTTCAATAATGTTTTCAGCACTTTGTTTATCTAATTTATCAATGCTTTGTACAATAGAAAAAACATCAACTTTCTCATTCGCAAACGGACTAATACTATTCATGAGCAATTCACGATCATTAAATTCAATAACAATGTTTTTAAAGCCAAGATTTTCAAAAACAGCGTCGACTGTCGCTAAAAGTTCGGCGTCGGCCAAAATATTATTGCTACCAAAAATATCGCAATCACATTGAGTGAATTCGCGATAACGACCTTTTTGTGGTTTATCAGCGCGAAAAACATTTTGAATCTGATAACGACGAAAATATTTAGGCAATTCATTTTGATATTGACTCAAAACACGCGCAGTTGGCACAGTTTGATCATAGCGAAGGCCGACTTGGCGTTCACCACGATCTTGAAAAGTATAAACTAATTTATCAGCTTCTTCGCCATATTTGCCAAGCAATAAACTGGCATATTCCAGAGTAGGAGTTTGTAGTGGAGCAAAGCCGTAAACTTCAAAGGTTTCTCTAATCTTGTCGCTCACATATTGTCGATTGCGAGCATCAGCGGGCAAAAAGTCTCGAAAGCCTTTAAGTGTTTGTATATTTTGTTTGTTCATATATATCCTTTTATATTTTAAATTAAAAAATCCCCTCGTGGGGGATCTCTTTTAATTAAACGCAAAAATCACCCCCATTTAAATAGAGAGGTTGTGATGAAAAGCTGAAACTTTTGCATTTTGTTTTTGCATTATTCATTATTATAGGGTATTGAGGCTTTTTGGTCAAATTTATCAGAGGAGGGAAAGAAAAGAGAATGCTATACTATGTTGTCAAATTTACACAAAAGGGCCGATAGCTCAGTTGGCTAGAGCGCTGCATTCGCATTGCAGAGGTC
>CAZBVY010000068.1:0-3536 GCA_964495475.1 uncultured Pseudomonadales bacterium | reverse complement strand
CTATGCCAGCGTTTATTTCACCTTTAGTGATGAAGGCATTGTCAAAGCCACTCCAAATAATGGTTTTGAAAGTAAAGAAGCCATGGCCACCCAAGAAACTAACTGTCAAGAATTTGGTGCCATGAGTAGAACCACTGACAGTCGTGTTTTAAGTGCTAACACCTACGCTGAGACTGGTATCTTTGAAGATACTATGATGAGCATTATGGGTCTAAGCGGAGCTACAATGACTGCCGTAGGTGCCAAACTCAATGCCAAAAAGAAAAAGTAAAAAGCACAAATCTAAATTAAAAATAAATATCCCTGTAATCATGATGATTGTAGGGATATTTTTTATGTCTCTCTCATCTATTCATTGGTATTTCAAGTTTCAAGCCCTATCCTTGAATAAGGAGTTGCTGGCTAGATATGCCAGTTATGAAGTTGCTAGTCAAATCAATCCAATTCCTAAAAAAATCTATTTGCCGTGGCGCTTAGATGTGACTATTTCAGAGCAAATCTTTGCAAACGGCAATTGGACTATCTCAGAAAATGAGGCCTCGCATTTAGCCACTTCTGCCAATCCAGGCGAAGCTGGTAACATTGTCATTTATGGCCATAATAAGCGCACAATTTTAGGCAATATTCGTGCTCTTAAAGGCAAGGAAATTATTACTGTGACAACCGAAGATGGCGGAGAACACAAATATCAGGTAAATAAAATTATTGAAGTTAATCCTGACCAGACAGAATTCTTGGAGCCAACTGAAGATGAAACCCTAACTCTCTATACTTGCTCAGGCTTCATGGACGCCAAACGCTTCATTGTCCAAGCCAAACCAATCTAATCAAGATTAGTCAGCATCAATATTCCGCTCTAACCAATTAGCAGAACCGCTTCTTTGACCAACATTATTTTGTGCGGGAGCCATCTTGTCATTATCTTTGTCATTTTCTAGAGTATTCGGCAATGTTACATTACCAGTACTAGTTCTGATGTTTTGTATTGTTGGTTCTGGCTTTTTCCATTTAGGCTTCTTTTCTTCCTCTTCATCGTCATCTTTATTCTTGTTTTTATTATTATTAGTTGGAGTAGTTGATGCTGTTTCAACTTTAATAATTTCTTGTTCAATTTTTTCCTGAGTTTCTTCAATTTCTTCAATCAGTTCTTCATCAGAAGGAGGAGCAACCGGAGTTGGAGTAGGAGTGTTACTCGGAACAGAAGTGGGCTTATTAACTGGCTTGGAATTATTATTAACAGGTTGACTATTTGTGGGCTGAACTGGAGTAGGGCTATTGGAAGGAGCAGGTTTTTTACTAGTATTTTTTTGTGCCACTGCTTTGGTTTTACCTGTAGCAACCTGTGATTTTTGTTCATCAAGAGAAGCAGACATTTTTTTCAGAGAAGCAATATATTGTGCTTTAACCTGATTACGAGCTTCTTCTTTGTCCATGTTTTGAATATTGGATGTAGTTGCATCCAATTGTTTTTCCAAATTATCTAGACTTTCAAAAGCATATTCACCACTTAATGTTTGTTCTAATTCACCAAAACGTCTTTCGGCAATTTTAACTTGTGTAGTAGATGCTAATTTTCCAGATGGACTCATAAACATTAATAAAACTTTTTCTAGAGACAATTTCCACGGATATGTCGCATCACCAGGAACAGAATTCCAAGAAGCTAAAGCCATGGTGGTTGGAGTAATCAAAAACAGTAATAAAGCCCAAATGATGATGTTGGTAATTTTTTTCATAAAAAATTCCTTAAAATAACGATAGCATAATTTTTACATTAAATCATCGCATTGCCAAAAATTAATGCTGAACAATCTTCATAAATACCTACTCCTACATGACTCCAATCACCCAATTGATTACCATCATGAGCGGGGTCAGCTGCATACATCCATTCAATTAAATGTGTGCCTGTAAATTTCATGTGAGTGCTCATGTTTTCTCCTAATTGATAAAAACCCAAAGTTTTATATCCTTCTTGATTTTCCACATAATCACCAAAGCCAGTATGCCCATCAGAACCATTTTGACAAATATAAGTCGCTCGCTCCAAAGCGTATTTAGCTAAACGATCATCCCAAGTTAAGCTTGACTTACCTTTGGTATAACGATAAAGATTAAGTGCTTTAAAAGTTTCTTCTGCCGTTCCCATTACATTGTCAAAACCAATTTTCATACGATAACCAGTTTCACTAACTTGCACAGCTTCACCCCAAGCTACATCTTTTAAGTCTGGATCGTTAGCATAAGGATCAACTGGTGTAGGAATTTTTGTAGGAGTAACACTAGGAACAAAGGTGGAGGAGGCGGAAGAATTAAAAATTAAATTCTCTCTGTTTTCAAAGCTAATAAAATTTTCTTTTTTTTCTGAAATTATTAAATTGGCAAAAATTCTGGTAATTTTCCCAACAGTTAATTTACTTGTATTGAAAGCATTAATAGAAAAAGCAAAAACACCTATAAAAACCGTTAATAAAAACCAAGGCCAAATTCTTTTCCAGAATGTCATTGGTTTCATTATATAATAAATTAATGATCTTAAGTAAAAAAAACCAGAAACTACTTTTTAGCCTGGTAATAGCTCTGCTTTGGACACTTTTTGTACCCAAGGATATTGGTCAAGAAAAACCGAATGAAGTACAAAACACTTTCACAGAAGTTGCTAGTGACTCCTCACAAACTCTCCTTAGAAATTTGCAAAAAGTTAAAGTATCGCGAGTCATTGATGGCGATACCATTGAATTAGAAAGTGGACAAAAAGTTCGTTATATCGGCATCGATACTCCAGAAACAGTTGATCATCGTCGCGATCCCCAGTGTTTTTGTCAGGAAGCTAGTTTACAAAATAAAAAACTAGTAGAAGGTAAAGACATTTATCTAGAAAAAGATATTTCGCAAACAGATAAGTACGGAAGATTATTGCGTTATATCTATCTAGAGGAAAATGAAATTTCCATCAATGAACAATTAATCAAAGAAGGTTATGCTGTTGCCTCTAGTTACCCACCAGATATAAAGTACCAAGAAAAATTAAAAACAGCAGAGCAGGAAGCTAGAGACAATCAAAAAGGACTCTGGCGAGAAGGCGTTTGCTCAATTTAAATTAATTTTTCAATATCAATTAAAACTTGTTTTGCATGTTCAATTGGCTTAACGTTTTTGTAAATTTTTGCAATCTTTCCCTCTGGATTAATTAAAAAAGAACTGCGTTTAATTCCAAGGAAAGTTTTACCAAACATACTTTTTTCTGCTAAGACTCCGTAAGTTTGAAGCATGGTTTTTTTCTCATCGGCTAAAATTGGAAATGGTAGAGAATGTTTTAGAGAAAATTTTTGATGACTTGAAACGCTATCAGCACTGATTCCTAAAACCACAGCATTTAACTTGGTAAATTCAGCCCAATTATCTCTAAGCGTACAAGCTTCAACAGTACAACCTGGAGTATTGTCTTTTGGATAAAAATAAAGCAATAACCATTTTCCCTGATAATCTGCTAGTTGATGAGTTTTGCCATTTTGATCTGGCAAAACAAAATCTGG
>CAZBVY010000067.1:0-3666 GCA_964495475.1 uncultured Pseudomonadales bacterium | reverse complement strand
AAAATAAGAAAAAAGAACCAAGTAAAAAATTTTCTTTGTCTTTGAGTAAAAAATACAAACCGCTCACAAATAAAAATAAGGCTAAATTAGCTTCAAAAGCAATTCGTGAATAAAAGAAAAACACTGGACTAATAGCAATTAATAGCGACATTAATAAAGCGGATGATTTTTTAACTCGCAAAACATCTTTGGCAAAGAAAAAAGCTACTAAAATCAAAAAGCTACCTGCCAAAACCGAAGGCAAACGAGTAGAGAAATCATTAACTGGCAAAATAGTAAATAAACCGGCTAACAAATAAGGATAACCGGGTAGTTTATAATCACCAAAAGATTTAAAAGTTAGTGGCCATTTAGTTTGCCATTCATCCTGAGCAGTTTCTTTAATTAAAAAAGCATTGTAAGCCAAAGCTGCTTCATCTCTGTTTAAAATACTTGGCAATTTATCTACATTAAACAAACGCAAACTTAGTCCTAGAAAAAAAATTACCAATAATAAGATTTTAGTTGATTTCATAAAACACCCAAGTTTCTTCATCAGTTTTATCAATTATAGGTATACTATCTTTAGAAAAAGAATTTTGATAAAAATTTAAAGAACTAATGATTAATGCTTGTTTATTAAAATCAATTTGTTCTGGTTTATCAATAAACTTAATTTTTTGAAATTCTAAAAATTCACCCTGATCTTTTTTAGCTAATTGATTGGCGTTTTGCACTAATGAAGGATCAGTTTCAGTATAAAAGAAATAATACATGGCTGGCCTACCCTGCTCTCTCGTAATGTAAATTGTTTCGTAATTATTTTCTATTTTATTTAACTTACCAATCATTTCCTGATAACCGAATTGCCATTCTGGCTTATATTTATTTGGATAAATATAAATTAGTTGATAGAAGAACAAAGCAAAAAAGATTAGATAAATTAAAATAACTATTTTTGTAGTAATTGTTTTAATCTGGTTATTTTTAAACAATTCTAAAAATTGCCAAATGCCAAAACTTAAGAAAATAATTAAAACAGGTAAAGCTGCTAATGTTCTTAAAGCATGAGGAGTATCTTTGGTAAAAGAAGCTGGTAAAATAGCAACAAAAAGAATAAAACACAAAATTGCAGTCGCTATATTTCTTTTTTTAAGAAGAAAAAATATAGCAAAAACAAAAAACAATAAATCAAAATAATAGAATTCACCAAAATTTTGCGAGCTGTGTCTAGGATTATTATCACCACTAACAAACAAGTATTTGAAACTAAAGTGATCCAAAAAATTTAAGCCCGCTTCTTTAGCAAAAAAAATATACCGATGATAAATGATTTTATTTAATTTAGTTCTACCATGATTTTCAATTGCTTCATTACTTTGTTCAATTATAGAAATATCATTGAAAATACTGGTTTCTGCAATACGTTGCTGACCAGTTTTAAGAAATAAAGATTTTGCAACTGGCGTAAAAATAAATAAAGCTATTAATGAAGCCATTAATAGGGCTCGCCAATTCAACTTTTCTTTTTTAAGCAATCGTGAAATTAAATAAAAAATAGTTAAAAGTAAACCAATTAAAGGCGCCGTTACTCTGGCCGAATGATAAGTATAGGTTGATAAAACAAGCGCAATGCTTGCCCAAACAATCCATTTAGTTTTATTGGAAAAAATAAAAAATAAATAAAAATTAATTCCCCAAATAATTAAAGCTGTTGCCAAGGTACTTTCCCATGCTGAACGAGAAAACATCATTAGCCATGGAGAAATGCTAGTTAAAAACAAAGTTAAATAATAAATAAAGTTAGCATTTTTTTGATCATTTTTGACATAAAATTTAAAAAATAAATTTTTAGCCAAAAGCGCTGTACCAAAAATAATAGCGATGGAAGCTAAAACTGTGGGCAATCTGACGGCAAAAGTATTTAGACCAAAAATTTTAATAAAGGGAACTGCTGTGTAAAAATAAAGACTGGGTTTATAGTCACCAAAAGATTCAAAAGCCGTCAAAGGTAAAAAATTACCATGATGATCTCTAGCTGTTTGAGCAATGCTATAAGCATCATATCCCAAAGCAACCTCTTCCCAATATGGACTACTTGGAGAAAGATTAAAAGCAAAAAATCTGGAAAAAATAATTAAAAATATAATTATCAGATTGATTTTCATAGATTTTTCTTAAGACTTTTAATTTCTGTGACGAATCTTCTTCCGGCTAAAGCTAGAAAAATCACAATATAAAATAAAAATGAAGAAATTCCTCCTAAGAAAAAGTTTATATAACTTTGACTCCATAATTTAATTCCTAAAAATCCAAAAACAGCCATGCCAAAGCCCGCTAATAATTGAGGCCAAATATTTTTCATAATTTCTATAGCAATATATTTTTTGGTCATAAAAACTGAAAAAATAGAAGTGAAGGAAATCAAAAAAGCCGCAATTGCTACGCCATTAAAAGCAAATTTCCACACTAAGATCGGTGTTAAAACCCAAGTTAAAACAGTCCACATCACCATTAATTTAAGAGTTTGATTAATTTTACCAATGGCATTTAAGCTATTAATAAGTGGAGTAGAAATTGCCGACCAAGCTACGCTGAGAGAAAACAAAACAAAACCAAAAATGGCTGGTTGCCACTTGGTGTATTTATCAACTAATTCAGTCAAAGGATAAATAAAAATAGACATACCAATTAAAATTGGAAAAATAAAAAGAGCAATAAAATAAATGGATTTTTCAATCGCTTTTTTAAGTAATTCCTTATGATTTTGCAGTCTAGAAAAGGTTGGAAAAGTTATAGACATAACATTCTGCACAGTCAAATTATATGGATACATAGACCAATTTTTTGACCACTGTAAATAACCAAAATCTTTCAACGGCAAAAATGCTCCCAAAACTAAAAAATAAAGTTGATCTTTAACACGAGCTAAAAAATCATTCAGTTGAAATTTAAAGCCAAAACCAAGTAAACCTTTTAATGAATCTTTATTAATTTTCAACTTTGGTTTCCAAGGTTGCAAAATTTGTATAACGATTAAACCTATTACACTACGACAAATAATGGCATAAAAATATGAAGCCACTCCATAACCTTTCCAAGCCATGACAATTAAAATTGAATGGAAAACAAATTGCTCAAAAATTTGTGGCAAAACTAATTTATTAAAATCCAATTTTCTTTCCAAAATAATTGAAGGAATTGTTTTGAAAGTCGCTAAAGGAAAAGAAATTGCCAGAGCAAAAAGTACTAAAATACCTTCGTTACCAATTTTAACATTCAAGAAACCCAACTTAATAATAATTAAAACTATAAAGAAAATTGCCCAAGCCAATAACATTTGCACTGTAAAAGCAGTTTTATAATCATCTTCTGTTGGTTCATTTTTCTTTTGAATTAAAGATGCAGCTAAACCAATGTCTGAAAAGAAAACCAACAAAGCAATTATCTGCGTTACTATGCCAAAAACCCCAAAATCCTCTGGTGAAAGAAAAGCACTTAAAACAAAAGCAGAAGCTAAGCCGATACCTTGTAAAATTAAAGTACGTATAAAAAAAGACAAAACTCCCTTGACAGATTTCTTTTTAATTTGTTCTATTTCTTCTGTACTAAGCTCATCGTCTAATTCGTTGTTAGGTAAAATATTTTGATCATCCATACAAAATTCATTCTAGTCGACTTTTTTCT
>CAZBVY010000066.1:0-3764 GCA_964495475.1 uncultured Pseudomonadales bacterium | reverse complement strand
AACTATGATCTTCATGATACAATCTCACAATCCAAAAAGAAAGGAAATATTTTTGATATGACTGATAAACCGGTCAAGAAATTACAAACTATGGAGGAGCTCTTAACTGCTAATGCAGGCAAGATTGTTATCCCCAAAAAAGGTGACACCGTTTCTGGTGTGATCGTTGAAAAAAGCAAAAAGAACCTCATTATTGATTTAGGTTCTAAAACTGAAGGAATTGTTTCCGATAAAGAATTCGAATTTGCTATCGATTTTGTTAAAGAACTCAAAGAAGGTGATGAAGTTAAAGCAATCGTTATTTCCACCGACAATGATAAGGGTCAAGTAGTTTTATCTCTTAAAGGTGCTGCCTCAGATGCCAAATGGGAATATTTTGAAGAAGCCATGGAGAAGGATCAAGAATTAGAAGCCAAAGGTATCGAAATGAACCGTGGTGGCTTAATTGTTTTGGTCAATGGCGTGCGTGCTTTTGTCCCTTCCAGTCAATTTAGTCGCAAATACATGGGCAAAATTCAAAACCTCAAAGGTGTTGCTTTCCCAGTTAAAGCTATTGAAGTTGATCGTGAGAAAAATCGTCTGATTTTTTCAGAAAGACATGTTAGCGAAGCCAAAGAATTAGCTCAAAAAGATTTGGCTATTTCTAGTGTAGAAGAAGGTAAAATTTACGATGGCGTCGTTTCTGGAGTTATGCATTTTGGTTTATTTGTGACTGTAGAAGTTCCAGTTAAAGATGCTGATAAGAAAGACAGCATCGGTTATGTTGAAGGTTTAATTCACATTTCTGAAATTTCTTGGGAAAAAGTTAACCATCCAAAAGATTATCACAAAATTGGTGATCGCATTAAAGTTAAGGTTTTGGGCGTTGATGAAAAAACCAACAAACTTAATCTTTCTATTAAACAATTAGATGCTGATCCATGGGAAAGTATTGAAGAGCGCTATGGCGTTGGCACTACTTTTACTGGTGAAGTAACTAGAGTTGAAGCTTTTGGTGCTTTTATCAATGTTGAAAAAGGTGTTGATGCTTTAATTCATGCTTCTAAATTAGAAGGCTTTGATCTCAAAGTTGGTGAAAAAGTGACTGTTAACGTAGAAAATGTTGTTCCAGAGCAACGACGCATGAGTTTATCTATTGTAGATACTTCCATGCCGATTGCTTATAAATAATCTTTTCTATTTGAAAATGATAAATAATAAGAAGAGCGCCTTAAAAAAGCGCTCTTTTTAGTTGTTTAACGATGATTTTCCAGATTATAATTATTTGTTCTGAAATTTTCATGTGTAAAGTTTGATGCTCTAACTTTTTCCAGTAATTGAAAGATTTATTATGCTGAGAATCTAGTGCCCAACTAGAAAAAACTCCTGGTTTAACACTGTGTCGCCATTTATACCAATTATGATCGATCTTTTTAAGAGCAATCGCTTCTTCGATCGGCAAAGGTCTTGGTCCAAATAAGCTCATTTCTCCTTTTAAAATATTGAAAAATTGAGGAATTTCATCTATTCCTGATTGAGATAAATATCTTCCAATTTCAACAATAATTGGCTTTTTTCTTAATGGCAGTTTAATTTTTTTCTTGATAAAACGCGGATCGGTGGCGATTTTAAACATTGGAGCCGGAGCCTCGTTATAAGCTAAATATTTGCTTCTTATTTTTTGAGCATTTTTGTTCATGCTACGCAATTTGTACATAATGAATTCTTGTTCATTTTTTCCAATTCTTTTTTGTTTAAAAATAATTGGTTTATCAAGCAAGAAAACTAAAATGGGATAAAAAATCATGCTAAGTGGTACCAGAATAATAAAAACGAAACCAGTGCAAAATAAATCAAAAGCTCTTTTTCTATCCAACATGATAGCCTATATTTTAGCTGTAAATTTGTAAAAAACCAGGCTTCAAATTACCTTTTAAAATTCATGAATATATGCGAAGCTACCATCTATTTTTACTTCCCAAAAAGACCATCAAAAGTGATATAATAACCCTATGGCAAAACAAAGAATGATCGTAACAGACGACCAATTATTAATTGATATGGACTTGTTATTTAATGCAATTCGCGAGGCTAAAGGAAATTGGCAACAAGTCGAACAAGAAATGAAGCAATATTTAGCTGTCGTACAAGGAATGACTGAAGCCAGCGACAACGAAGATTAAGCTTGCTTTATTTTTTGGCATTTTTGTATTTCCTGCTCTATAAAAAGGTAGTTTAATGTCAGATCAAAATAATCAAGAAAACATAAACCCGGCAATGCCTTGGGTGATTGCTTGTGGCGATGAAGGTGTGCAAATCAACTTTGGTCGTCGCTTAGCTTTTTTAGGTGCAGGTTTGAAATTGGAAAATTTTAATAAAGTTTTAGTAGCATTACGCAAAATGATGAATAAGTGTGATGTTTTAGATCGCCAATTGCGTTTGGTAGCTAGTGAAGAAAATGCTTATGTTAAAGAAATTCTTGAGTTGAATGATTTTGATGAGGCTAATGCTAGCATGCAGCAACACCTGCAAGTTTTAGCAGATGAAGAAAAATTACTTTATGCAGGTATTTTGCCTTTTGCCGATCCACTAGAATTAGATCACGACATTAAGGGTCATATGGTTCGTCCTCGTAATATTCACATTGCCAATAAAATTTGTTTTACCTTGGCAGGTGGAGAAACTACTTACAATTTGGGTCAATATTTAATTTCTGCAGACTGGTTGGCTTTTGCTGATGAAAATTTAGCTAAAAAAACTTTAGCTACTCAGGTAAGTTTCTACGAAAAATTAGCCAAAAGACCTCTTAAACTGGTAATTGAAGAAGAAGGTAATTTGCCAGTAGAAATAGTAGAAAAAAATAAAGCGATTTTAAGTCGTTTGGGTTACAATTTCTCGTAGATGTCTAAATCGATGTCTAAATCTGAAGAATATAAAGCCGTTCCTCTTTTTGACGATTTCATGAATTCTGATGGTTTAGAAAAAAAACCACCATCTAAGCGTCAGAAAACTGATTTTACTTCAACTAAAGATTTGCTTAGCAAATATCAATTAAGTGAACAAAACAAACACATTGCTCATGAATTTCAAAGCTTTGGTTGTTATTTAGCAGAAGTTTTAGCAGACAAGAAGCACACATCGTTGTATATTAAATTAGCAAAGACTTTACCACGTGGTATCTTGGAAAGGGCTTTGAGTTTTGTGATTGATTCAACTGCAGATAACAAAGCAAAACTGTTTATGTGGAAGCTACAACAGTTGAAAGAAAAAAAATAAGATTATGAGACATTGGACTACTAAATTATTGATTTTCTTTCTTTTCGTTTTAACTTTAATTTCTGCTTACAATTATTTTAATAAACCATTTTTGAAAAAAATAAATCAGTTAACCAATACTGATGTTGCTCCAACTCCAACCCCAACTCCTATTCCAACTTCTAAGAAAGAATTGGATGTAAAAGGTAAAATAGCGCAGTTAGTTGCGGTGCCTTTTGATATCAATGAATTAGAAAAAGATAGCACCTCTAGTGCTCGTATTTTGCGCTTTATTGCGGATTATGAACCTGGTTTTGTTTTATATTTTGGTGAAAAAATTTCTACGCAGTCGGCTATTTTAGCCAAAGAAACCATTTATAGTTCTTTTACCGAGTCTGATTATTTTCCTTTAATAGCGGTTGATCATGAAGGTGGTTTAGTTCAACGCTTGAGTGGCGAAGGTTTTACTAAATTGGATGCTTGGCAGAAAGTAGTTAATGATTATTCAGTTGCACAACAAACAGCAATTT
>CAZBVY010000065.1:0-3838 GCA_964495475.1 uncultured Pseudomonadales bacterium | reverse complement strand
AAAAATGACATCGTGCGCTATTTAGAAATTCCTGAAAAAAACATCACTGTTGTTCATGAAGCGCTACCCACTCAAGTCGCCGAAATTAGTCGTGATCTGGCACAAAAACCAGAGTTAGTTGCTTTCATCAAACAAAAACTACAATTAAATAAACCCTATTTACTCTTCGTGGGAACCAGAGAACCTCGTAAAAACTTGGCTCGTCTTATTCAAGCCTGGCTACCTTTAGCCAATGATTACCAACTAATCATCGCTGGTGAACAAGCTTGGGATGGCAGTGAACTAATCAGCAAAAATCCCAACTTGCGTTTCATGGGTCGCGTCACCGATCAAGAATTGGCGGTTTTGTATCATCAAAGTGAACTTTTTGTTTATCCTAGTCTTTATGAAGGCTTTGGCTTACCAGTTTTAGAAGCTTTTGCTCACGGCGTACCAGTCGTCAGTTCAGATATTCCGGCCATCAGAGAAGTCGCTGGCAATGCTGCAGAACTCTGTAATCCACTGGATGAGACTTCCATTCGTCAAGCCATCGAAAAAGTCCTCAATGAAAAAAAACTAGATAGTGAACAACGCATGAAAAAAATGATCATTCGTTTACAACTTTTTAACTGGCAAAAAACTGCCTTGCAAACTTTGGTAGTTTATCAAAAAGCGATTGATAACTTTGAAAGATAATATGATTAGAATCGCCATCGATGGCAACGAAGCCAATATCAAAAACAGAGTCGGGAGTAATACCTATGCTTTCGCTATTATCTCTGAGCTTTATAAACTAGCTGCTAATCGTAAAAATATTGACATTACCATCCTTTTATCTAGTAAAAGAGTCACAGATTTACCTCCAGTTAGAAGTAATTGGCGTTATATGGTCATTGGTCCCAAAAAATTCTGGACCCAATGGGCTCTACCAATTCATTTATTTTTACATCAAAAAGATTACCAGGTCTTTTTTACCCCCTCTCACTATGCACCGAGAATTTCCAGCGTCCCTTATGTGAGTAGCGTCATGGATCTCGCTTATCTTCATTATCCAGAGCAATTTAGACCAAATGATTTGCTACAACTCAAAAATTGGACCAAGTATAGTGTTAAAAACGCTCGTAAAATTATTACCATTAGTAAATTTTCCAAAAAAGAAATCGAAAAACACTACAGTCGTCAAAGTAAAGATATTGTTGTCGCTTATCCTTCTTTTCAATTTAGTGAGGGTGCTCCTCTTGAGGAAATTAAAGCTTTTTTCAAAGAAAAACAAATCAAAAACAAATATTTTTTGTATTTAGGTACTCTACAACCTCGTAAAAACATCATTAATCTTATTGCTGCTTATGAAGAATTTTTACGAAAACTAGCTGCTGCTAACCTGAAAACCAAAAACAAAAAAGTTAAGGCTTCGGCAGAACCAAACCTCGTCATTGCTGGCAAAATTGGTTGGCTCGCAGATGATATTTTAGCTCGTGTTGCTAGCTCACCTGTCAAAAACAAAATTATTTTAACTGGTTTCGTCGAAGATAAATTCAAACGCGCTCTTTACCAAAATGCCAACGCCAGTCTTCTGCTTTCTCTTTATGAAGGCTTCGGTATTCCTGCTCTAGAATCAATGCAGACCGGCACTATTCCGATTGTAGCTAATAATTCCAGTTTGCCAGAAGTCATTGGCAAAGCTGGCTTCCTAGTTGATGCCAAAGATACTCACCAAATTAGCGACGCCATGCTAAAAGCTTATCAAATGCCTTATAAAGAATTACTGAAATATAAAACAGCTATGCGTCGTCAGGCGAAAAAATTTGATTGGCAAGAATCAGCAAAAATAATTTTAAAAGTTTTAGAACATGAAAAATAATCCAATTATTGTCGGCATTGATCCTGGTTACGATCGGGTAGGAATTGCTATTGGTCAAAAAAATGATTCTACTTGGCAAGTTTTAGCTCACACTTGTATTCAAACCGATAAAAAAGCCCATCTCTTCAAGCGTTATGCGCAAATTGCCAAAGAACTAGAAGCTTTAATCATCAAATACCAAGTGACTGAGGCCGGCATCGAATCACTTTTTTGGTTTAAAAATCAAAGTACTGCCTTAGATGTGAGTGAAGCTAGGGGAGTAATCATCGCTACTTTGCTTCGCCATCAGATCAAAATCGCTGAATATACGCCTTTGCAGATCAAACAGAGTCTAACTGGCTATGGACGAGCCGATAAAAAAGCGGTAGAAAAGATGGTAAAGATGGAGCTAGCATTAGA
Organism: uncultured Pseudomonadales bacterium; assembly: GCA_964495475.1. GTDB lineage: Bacteria > Patescibacteriota > Microgenomatia > UBA1400 > PJMF01 > UBA1364. The sequence goes on along the minus strand of CAZBVY010000065.1, from coordinate 1,599 downwards.
AGGTAAAATTATTGACGACGCCATCGATGCCTTAGCCACTATGATTTGTCATGAATGTTCGCGCAAGTTGCAGAAAGAAAATTTATGATTGCTTATTTAGAGGGACAAGCTTTAGTTAAAAAAGATCATTTAATTGTGCTCACTGGTGGAGTAGGGTATTTGGTTTTTGTAGGTTCTAAGATTCTTAGTTCTATTAACACCAGTGTTGAAAATATTGCCCTATATATTTACAGTCATATCAAAGAAGATCGTTTTGAACTTTATGGTTTTCAAAATGAAGAAGATTTGGAAATTTTCAAAATGTTAATCGCCATTTCTGGAGTTGGCCCCAAAACCGCCCTCGCCCTTGCTAACGCTGGCACCAATCAATTAATTGAAGCCGTGCAACAAGCCCAAACTAGTTTCTTTACCAACGTACCCAGGGTCGGTAAGAAATTAGCTCAAAAAATTATCATTGAACTTAAAAGTAAACTGGGTAGTCTTAAAGAACTCAATTTGGGAACCTTATCACCCAAAGCCCAGGATGTTATGGACGCTTTACTCGGTCTTGGTTTCGAAGAAAATGCTGTCCAAACTATTTTAACCCAACTTGATCTGGAAAATATGGATCTGCAAGTGGCAATTAAAACTGTGATCAAAATGAGCAGCAACAAATAATTTAATAAATGTCGAAAACAAAAACTAACCCCATTATCTCCACCAATGACGAAGAAATGCTCTTCACCTCTTTGCGTGCTCAAGATTGGCAGGAATTTACTGGTCAAGAAAACATTAAAAAATCCCTACAAATCGCCATTAAAGCTGCCAAACAACGTCATGAAGCTGTTGATCATATTTTATTTTATGGTCCTCCTGGACTTGGTAAAACTACTTTGTCTCAACTAATTGCCAAAGAAATGGGTAGTAATTTCAAAGTTACTTCTGGCACTGCTTTATCTAAAACTGGTGACCTAGCTGCCATTCTGACTAATCTAGAAGATGGTGACGTTTTATTTATTGATGAAATTCATCGTCTACCCAAAGCCATTGAAGAAACTCTTTATCCAGCCATGGAAGATTTTGCTTTAGATATTGTGATTGGCAAAGGCCCTTCAGCGCGCACTGTGCGTTTAGATTTAGCCAAGTTTACTTTGGTGGGAGCTACCACTCGTTTTGGCCTATTAACTGGTCCTTTTAGAGACAGATTTGGATTGATTCATCGCTTAGAATTTTATAAACCATTAGAGCTTGGGTCGATTTTACAATCTGCCAGTCAAAAACTCGGTGCTATTTTAGAAGACTCGGCTGGAACAACTATTGCTGAACGCTCCAGAGGCACTCCACGCATTGCTTTAAAATTGCTCAAAAGAGTGCGCGACTTCGCTCAAATTATGGAGAAAAAATCCATTGATTTAGATTTGGTTCATCAAGCTCTAAGCATTTTTGAAATTGATAAATTGGGTTTAGATGAAAACGATCGTCGTTTAATTATGGCCATGATTGAGAAACATCATGGTGGACCAGTGGGACTCAAGACCCTTTCTGCCTCTATTAATGAAGATCCCGGCACGGTTGAAGAAGTTTTGGAACCATATTTATTACAAATTGGTTTTATGAAGC
>CAZBVY010000064.1:0-3973 GCA_964495475.1 uncultured Pseudomonadales bacterium | reverse complement strand
AAAGAACCAATTGTTAAATCACCAAAAGGCACAGTTAAAGCAGTAGTAGCCACATCAGTGCTATTTCCACAAACACTGGTTGAGGCATTTACACCGGCAATCGTAAAAGTAATTTGTGGAGCAATGTAGGCTGAAACTTTTACAGCATCTAATACTCCAATCTTAGTCACAGTTTGATCAATCACTACACCTGCATTGTCTCTGTGTTGAATAATAACTGAATAGGTATCAGCTTGCCCCAAAGTATGATTGCTAGCACCTGTTTTTGGAGCCGGGTTAATTAAATTAGAAATTACAAAAGCTTCTTCAGTTGTACCATCAAAAACTGTGCCAACTGCTCCTAAACCACTGTAAGCACATTCAAAAGAATGATAATAAACTCCATCAATTACCACTGTAGAAGTGTCTGCGGCGGTACTAGTAGCCGTAAAAGTACCATAAGCCAAAGTGTCTGGACAAGTAATGGTAGCAGGAGGATAAACACCAAAATCAAAACCACCGGCATCTGGCACATTATTGTGATCGGTGCCATCATCCGCTGCTGCTGGCACTAAAATACGGAAAGAGCCAGCATTAAGAGCACTAATAGTGGTTAAGCGCACTGTAAGAGAGGCAGACTGACTGGCATAAACCGTGGCATCATCTGTTACGTCAGTCGCATCTAAACCAGAGGTTAAGTTAAAAGTATTGTCACTAGTATCATCGACAGTAGTTGCCACAGTATAAACACTGTCATTAATTAATACATTGTCGCGATTTTGCAATTGTAAAACTGACTCAGAAGGATAATTGGTTGTATCAATCGTTACCAAAGAAGAACCAGTGGTTTGAGTACCTTCTAAAGCACTTAAAAAAGAAAGTCTTGCGTTATTTAAAGTAGCAGAGGTATTTTCAAATTCTCCAGAGAATACTACGTATTTTTTCGCCACTATAAAAGTCAATAAAAACAAAGGTAATAAAAACAAATACTTTTTTAATTTCATATGCTTATTTTAAGAATAAACTACTTCTCATGATCTAGTCAACTATGGGTTTCCTAAAAGATTTTTTGAAAACCATAAAGAGCCAATATAAAAAGGGTAAAAATAAAGCAATGAATAAAACAGAAAAGGGTAAAACAATAATTCTTTTTTGTAAAAAATCATCTCCAACTTTTAGTTCTAGGTCGTAAGCACCAATTAAAAATCCTTTTTTATAAAAAAACTTGCTACGTAATTTTTCGTTAACAAACGAGGCTTTTTGAGCCTCATAATCTTCACCGTTGGCAATAGTTATTTCTTTGGCTTCTTCCATTTTTTCTAAAGTTTGTAAATCCTCTTCTGACATAGCTCTCACCAATCTTTTATTGCCAGCCAAAACCATATCTGGATAAAGTTCATAAGTTTCTACATTTTGATCAGGCCAATGACTAACTTTAATATGACCCTCAATCGGTTTGGCATTGGTGCCAATATTTTTAACTAGAGCAGAAAAACTGAAACCCATAAAACTATCGGCTATTTTTGGCAGAAAAAATTGCTCAATACTTAGTTCACCACGGTTTTGATCATCAGCGCTAACTAATAAAATTACATTACTGGCTACTACAGCTGAAATAACCGTGTTATCAGTAGCAACGCTACTGTAAGACAATTGTTTAGCTTGAAATAAAATTGATAAATAATACTCTCGATACTCTGCTTCAGAGGGGAGAGCAATCACAAAATTTAGAAGTTTTTCTTCTCCAGGCTTGATTAAAAAACTTTTACCCCATTTATTAGCATCGCCATCAAGATTTAAATACAAAAAATCACTTTTTTGTTCTAAAATTGCTAAACCAGTTTTGTCATCACCATGAAAATTGACTAATACTGGAGTAATTTCTAAAGTATAAAGCCCATCATTTTTAACTTTTACCTGATGATTAATACCAGCTCCAGGCTTCACCGATAAATAAGCTACCGGAGGATAGATTTTCAAATCCAAAGCCGAAGCCGCTAAAGTTTTTCGAGTAAATGAAAAAATAAAAAACAAAGATAAAAATAAAATTAAAAATCTTTTCATATTAATAACCAGGTACTGCCACAAAAACTATACTTGTTTGATAATTACCAGCAGCCTGATTGCCTGGCATTGAAACTTTATAATTCACAGTAGCTGTACGATCTAAAGCAACGTTATTAGAACCCATAATGGATTGCATGCTTTCTCCTGTTTCATTGTTAGCAAATTGACGAAAATAATTACTGTTAATAAAATCGCTGGCTATATCATCTCCACTAACGTTAAAGCCAAAGCCGGCTTTACTAGCATCAGTCCAAAGCCCCGCCACACTCTCGTCGCAATTATCTAAATCACAAGTAGCATCATTAATAACAGTGGTCGCATCAGCAATTAGTCTAAGCGGATGGTTTTCAAAAACATAAACATTGTAACCACTGGCTCCATTCGTGGTGATATTAATGCTATGTGAATCAGTTTGAAAACTATTAGCAAATAATTCTCCAAAATCAATGTTGAGTTTGGATACACTAAAGAAAAAATAATCTATTTGATAGACGTATTGAAAACCACTCCCAATAAAATAATTAGTACTACCGTATTGGCCATAAGGACCCACTGCTAAACCACCCATGGTGTCTGACAAAGTATAAGTATCGCCAGTTCTTCTGCCTGAAGCCATATTGAAATTACCAAATTGAATTTTGTAAGAATTAGATTGCATTTCTTCTGCAAAAACTTGCTTTGTGAATGCACTAAAAAATACAAAAAAAAGCATCAATGGCAACGCTAAAAAGAAATTTCTAATTTTCATTTTTGCTTTGACTTAAACTCTCGTTTTCCACCTCTTGAATGAGTACCTCCATTTTTTGATCTTGTGTTTCTTCATTAGATTCATTTTTTTTAACTTTTTGAGAGCTTTTTTTATCAATTTGTCTGATTAGAAGATTCAAATCTTGCTTTAAAACTTGAATTTCAGAATTAATGGCGGTTTTATTTTTTTCTGGAAAACTGAGCAAAAATTCCAACATGGGCAAGCGCCTATTAATAAGAGAGGTTACAAAATCTGCAACCGCTTGATCATCTCTTTGAGCTCTACTTAATTCTCTGGCCTGAGCATCTACCAAAAGACGATTATTATAAGCTTTTTCATACTGATTTTTAGCAAAAAGATAAAAAATCGTCACAATGGGCAAAGCAATTAAATTAGATAACTCTGCAACAGATAAAACAAAATTGGCACTGTTGGCAATACTTAAGCTAAAGTGAAAAACCATAATTTCTAAAACTAATAATAAAGATGTTTTAGCTGGAACAGTCAAAGCAATAAAAAAAAGTTCAATAAAAGTTATCGCAAAAAATGGCGATGCTAAAGAACCACTTGCTCCAGTAAATAATAAAAAAGCAAAATTAATTAAAGCTAAATTAGCTGAAGAATTTTCTGGCAAGATCAAAAAAACCCCACCTCTTTGTTTCTTTTGTAAAATTAAATACAAGGCACTAATAAAGGCAAATACTTGCAGAAAATAATGCTTCAAAAAAGGGATCTGCAGATACAAATAAGCTGCGAGCACACTCATCGTCAACAAAACCGCATGTTTAATAGCAGACATACTAAAAAGTATAGAGTAAATCTCTTAGATTGACTATTGTCTTTTAACAAGCTTGCCCTTAAAATAACTCCCACTTCACAATTTTGTTCTTATGGAATAAAATTCTTCAGCGTCTAGGGGAAGCAAGAGAAACTTAGAAGTTTTTCTTTCTTTTTTTTGCTTCAAAGACAAAATGATCTTTAACAAGTAAACAGCCAATTGGAAATAAATATAGTGATAGAAAGTGTGCAAGGATTTTTCCTTTTTAGGAAAAGTCCGTCAATTTTTTAGTAAATTTGGCTTTTAGTGATGATTTCACTAAAAGTTTTTTAGAGCTAAATCAAACTTTTTTAAGAGTTTGATCCTGGCTCAGGATGAATGCTGGCGGTGTGCCTTAAGCA
>CAZBVY010000063.1:0-4094 GCA_964495475.1 uncultured Pseudomonadales bacterium | reverse complement strand
TAAAATATAAATACCTTTTTTGATGTTGCCGGCTTTAATGGTTGACATAGATCAGGCTATTTTACGCCAGGCGTATCATTTTAGTCAAGAAAGAGCTCACTCATAGGAAAAAATAAAATCTCATCTATATTGTCCACGTTTGCAAAAAACATAATCAGCCTATCTATACCAACTGCCATACCACTGCATTCTGGCAAACCAGATTTTAAAGCGTTGAGAAAGTCTTGGTCTATTTTTTGCTCTGGTTTATTTAGTTCATGACGTAGAATCAAATCCTTTTTCAAACTTTGTTCTTGTAAATCAGCATCAATCAATTCTCCAAAAGCATTGCCTAATTCTATACCTGCTAGATAAATCTCAAAACGTTCTGCAAAACGAGAATCATCTGTTTTGCGTTTGGCAAGGGCAGATTGAGTAGCTGGATAATCATAAACAATTACTGGTTGATCAAATTTAGCTAATTTTGGTTCGATTTCATTTAAGAAAAGCTGATTATAAAGTTCTTCCCAAGCTAAATCATCAGATAAATCAATTAAACCAGACAAATCATAATCGAGAATATTTGCTTTTTGACGCAGAAGTTCTAAATTAAATAATTCATTTGTATTTAAGTTTAAATATTTTTGAAATAATTCTGCCACACTAAATCTTGGATAAGGAGAATTCAAATTGAAAGTTCTATTTTGGTAAACAAAATGCTCAGCATCAAGATTTAAACTTTTACAAATAAACAGCATCATTTGTTCAAAATCATGCATCACATCAAAATAGTTAGCATTAGTACGATAAAATTCTAAAATAGTAAATTCAGGATTATGTAAACCACCCAAACTTTCTTGATTACGAAAAGCCTTGCAAATTTGAAAAATATTACCAAAATTACCTGCCAATAATTTTTTCATGGCGTATTCTGGACTGGAAGTAAGATAGGCGTTTTTCTTTTGACCATTGATTAGATCAAGAGAGGTAATAAAAGGATTAAAATATGGCTCAGTACTTGGAATATGTACCATTAATGGAGTTTCTACTTCATGAAAGTTCTGTTTTTTAAAAAACAAACGCAAAGCATCAATTACTTTCTCTCGAATCAAAAAGCGTTTCCTTAATTTAGGATCTAGCTTGCTTTTTTGCCAATTCGTCATAAATTAATTGCTTTAAGCGAAATATAAACTAAATATAAAGACATTAATAAAATTGATTCTTTTTTATCAAGTTTATTTCGACTACCAATAAATAAGACCACAATAATAACACTAAATAGCAAATAGGGGATATCAAACTGCACCAAACCTCTCTCAACCTGCCAACCACTAATTGAAGCACCTAGAGACATAGCTACACAAATATTAACTATCGTGCCACCTACTAAATTACCCATAGAAAGATCTCTCGATCCTTTTAAAGCTGCGGTGATTGCAATCACTAACTCTGGTAAACTTACTCCAAAACCAAGTAGAACAATGCCTACGGTGGCTTCGCTAATTCCTAATTGCATAGCTAAATCCACGCCTTTGGCTAAAACTATTTGAGAGGATTTAACAATAATCAATAAACCAATAATCAATTTTAAAACATCCAACCACTTCATTTTCTTTCTGGTCAATTTTGTTTTAATTTTATCTGAAATGTGTTCTAAAAAATTTTGACGACTTAAGTAAAACAAATAAAAAATATAAAAAACCAGCATAGAAACTCCTTCAATACGAGAGATAGTAGCATCGCGACTAAAAATATAGAAAGCAGTCGCTGCTATTATGACAAAAGCTGAATTGAAAAAAACATTCTTTTTTTTGAATCTAATTGTTTTTAATAAACCAGCAATGGCTACAATTAAAATTAATTGATTCATCGAAGCACCTATAGCATTCCCAATAACAATATCTGAAGTGTCTTGCCCAACCAGGGTTTGCATAGCACCAGTAACAGACAAAGTAATTTCAGGAAAACTAGTTCCTAAAGCAACAATGGTCATGCCAACAAAGCCTTCTGACATACCCCAAGCTTTAGCCAAACGAGAAGCTGAGCCAGTAATAATATTGGCCGCCAACCAAACAAAAAGCAAACCAACAATAAAAACTAATATGGTAGAAGTTAGCATCCTTATTATTAAAGCAAATTTTAAAGGACTAGAGAAGGACCTAGATTCTTTAAATATTTAAAAGATTTAAATTTTTTAACCACAAATTAGCTAAATAAATAGAAGAAATGATGGATATCACGTTAATGGATTGCCAAAAAATTTGGTAAATAAACCAAATGGAATCATTGTAAAAAATAGAGTGGCCTAGTAAATTTTTAACAGGATTACGATTAAGAGAGGAAAACTGTTGATTTAACCAATAAATTGTTTCACCAAGACTGCGAACAATCCAAAAAACAGAAGTAATAAGTAAAAACAAATACCAATCTTGAAAAATAAAAGCAATTAAAGATGAAATTGACCAGAATAAACCAAAAATAACAGCGTCACCCCAAACAAAGATGCCAAGAAAAAATAATCCATATGTGCAAGTAAAAGCATTTTTGCGATATTTAGATTGATAAAATCCTTTAAAAAAGATTAAAAAGTTAAAAAAAGCAAAAACTAATAAAAAAATTTGTTGCCAAAGTTGCATAAAAAATTCTGGAGCGGGTGACCAGAATCTGAGCTTGCTCACCTACAAGGAGTAACTTCGTTACTTTTCCTTTCCGGTTCCGCTTCCTCATATATTTAAGCATAATGCGCCTCACTTTGCTCGTGTGCATTATTTTTCTTAAATATCGAACTTAAAAAATTCTCACTTTGCTTCACCATTTCATAAAATAAAAAAGACCCTTGCGGGTCTTCTTTATTTTATGAGCGGGTGACCAGAATCGAACTGGCTTCTTCTCCTTGGAAGGGAGACATACTACCGGTGTACTACACCCGCGCTGTTAATGATAACAGAGTTATATAACTTTCTGTAGTTTACAATAGCTACGAAATAAGCAAAAGCAGTAAAAGTGATCAATGTGGTGCATTTTAAAATTCTAAAACATCGAAGTTTTTAATTGCTTTTTGCAAAGAAAAAAACTGAATAGTGGGATTATTAGAAGCATCAAAAAAACTGAAAGAGGCAAAAGGACCAGGGCTACCTTTCATTAAAAAAGGCGTCACTGCTTTGACTCTGTCATCGCTCCAGACATGCTGTAATGCATACAAATAATAATCATCCAAATAGTAATTGGTAAGATACGAAGAAGCCCAACCAGTTTCGGTAATAAAAACGTCAAAATCTTTACCAGTTTTATTTTTAAGCCAATTCAATTCATAGGTAAAACCACGAATTGAATTTTGACCAGTTCGAATAGGTGAGGCAGCAAAATCTGGATTTGGATAAGAATGTGAATTCCAATAGTCGACTTTATCAAAAATTTCATTATCAAAATCATAAAGACTTTTAAGATAACTAAAAGCCTCTCTTGTTTCATTGCTGTTACTAGCTGCTAAATCCATAGCCGCCGGTAAAATTTTGTAATTATTACCTTCCCAGTGGAACCAGTTGCTAGTAAATTTTAAAATGCCACCATAGAGTAGAGGATCGATTTTGCCACCCCATTCAGTTGCGTGATTAACTTCATTAAAAACAATCACAAATTTTTCATTCTGATGCCAATCTAAGCTCGATAAAAATCTAGCTAAGTCAGTAATATCTTTACGACTTGGAATTTTCCAAGCATTAATACTGGTATCAAAACGAGTTGATAAACGAATAATGGGGATCACTTTGAGTTGATAAGCTTGATCAAAAAACTTCTGCCACTCTTGATATTTACCAATATCATTTAAAGTCAATGGAATGGTTACAAAACGCCAGGCATCATCTTTATAAATTTGTCTGAATTGATTTATTTCATCAGGATGCAATAAATGCATGCCAAGAATTTGACTATTGAGCGTTTGTGCTTGGATTTGATTAAAAAAGAAACTTCCTATAAAAAACAAAAAGGCAAAAATCAGCGATGTACAGAGGATTTTTAATTGATGCTTCACCATTTTTATTGGCTAATTTTAGCATAAATGTTATACTAAAAAAAGAGATGAGAAAATTCTTTTTTGTTTTTAGTTGGTTTTT
>CAZBVY010000062.1:0-4167 GCA_964495475.1 uncultured Pseudomonadales bacterium | reverse complement strand
CCACAAACTCTTTACCATTTTCTGAAAGTTTCTGCCAGAGATTTTTATCATTAAGTACCTTAACTGTCAAATTTGCCAGATCAGCAGCTTTATTGCTAGTCAAGAGATGAACGCCGTCAGTAATGTTTAAACCTTCTACAGCAATTTTGCTAGCAACCACGGGAGTGCCACTAGCCATGGCTTCTAAAATTTTATAACGAGTCCCTTTACCACTAAAAACTGGAGCAAGTAAAACATGGGCACTTTGGAAAGCATCGCGAATATCTTCAACTCGACCAGTGACGGTGATTTGAGGATCAATTTTGCCATAAGAAATTACTTTTTCTGTAGGGGCATTACCAACGATTAAAAGATTGGCATTATGGACGACATTTTTAATTAAAGGCCAGACCTGACTCACTAAAAAATCAACGGCTTCAATATTAGGTAACCATTTGAAAGTACCGACAGAAAGAATGGTGGGACGTGGAGCTAGTTGACGTTTTTTTTCGGCAAACCATTTAGTGTCTACGCCATTAGCGACCACATCAATCTTTTCTTTATCTAGATCTTTAGCAATAAATTGGCGATCTTCTTCGCTCATGACGATGAGACGATCTGCTTTTTGCCAATAATGTTTTTCCCAGAGATGAATTTTTTTAACATCGGCATTAAGTAAGGGTTTTAGCAAGAAAGGTGCTTTTTTGGCATAACTTTCATAACCTAAATATTCGATGGTTTGCTCCACCAGAATGATTGGGATTTGGCACTCTGGAATATGAGGCATCATGTAAAAAGTTTCAGCGTGAATCAAATCATAATTTTCTCTGGCAATTTCTTTTTTAATGGCTTCTAAACTGCCTTCAGCTTGATTGCGAATGACTAAAAAAGGAAAACCGGAAAAAGCAGTTTTAAAAATATTTTTCAGAGTGAAAGGTTTTTCACTACGTTTGAAAACTCTGACTTTTTGACAATATTTTTCCAATTCACTAACATATTGTTTTTCTTCTTCGTTTTTAATTAGAGCAAATAAAGTAATTTGATGTTTGTTACTGAGTTTTTTAAGAAGATTATAAGTACGAATTTGCCCACCAGATAGTAATGGATAAGGTAAATAAGGCGTAAGCATCAATATTTTCATGGTTTTTTAGCTTTCAAATCAATAATGATGTAATCATCAGTATGAACCAAAACTTCATAATTTTCTTCTAATTCTTTAGCTTCCCAATCATAACTGGTGGAAACATAAATATCAGCCCCCTTGTTAATTTTATCTTCAATTTCAAAACCAATTGGCCAGCCACGGCGATTAGTTTGAAATAAAAACTGCGTGTCGCCCATAGCTGGAGCAATGACCAAAGCATCTTTGTCTACCAACTGATCAACGGCTTGACCAGCTTTAATATATTCCCAATGATTAACGTTATAGTAACCAACAATTTGCTGATGAGCCAAAAAAATGCTTAGTCCAAATAACAAAATGATGCTTGGTAGAGCAATCTTTTTATTAAATTTTTCATAAATGATAGTTATTCCACGTGCCACAGAAATAGCTAAGATAGGTAAAATAAAATTTTGATAATAATCATGCTGAACATTGCCGGTAGCAATGACGATAAAATAAATTAAAACCCCCAGCCACCAAGCACCATAAATCAACATTTCTTTATTTTTTTTCAGTAAATTAGCAAACAGAAAAATCACTCCAAAATAACCTAAAAATAATTTAGTGAGGCGCTCATAAAAAAGCCAACGAAACCAAGCTGGTTGCAGGCGAATACCATTACCATTGAACAACCAATCAGAAACAGGCACGCCAGTTGGAAAGTTTTTAATCCACTCTCTCCAGGCAAACATTGGCGCGAAGGCTAATAAGGGCAATAAATAAATTTTTGGATCTAAGAAAAGTTTTTTTTGACGAAATTGCCAAATAATGACAAGATAAACAGGAGCTAAAAAAACCACAAAAGGTTTTAGTAAGGCAGTTAAAGCTAAGCCCAAGACAGATAATAAATAAGGCAAAAATTTACGTGATTTAGCAAATAAATAAAATTGCCAAATGGAAAAAGTCGAAAAAAATAAAAAATAAGGCTCTGGCAGAATAACTCGTGAATAAAAAATACTGTAAGGTAATACTGCATAAACAAAAGCGCTTAAAAGAGCAGTTTTTTGAGTAGAAATTTCTTTAACCAGTTGATAAATCACCACAATCGTGAGCAGTGAAATAAAAACTGAAGCTAAACGACTAAAAAGCACTAAATCCAGGCTTTTAAATGTTTTTAAGATTAGAGCCAATCCTCCATTGATAAAGGGAAATTCGACCATGCGGTAGGCTTCTAAATTATCAAAGCCAGATTGAATGTTTGAGACATCTTGATAATGAGGTCTAAGTAAATCAATTTTATCTGCCTTGATATATTCTCTGGTCACAGAGGCGGTGTCAGCTTGACGAAAAGCATGCCAATCAGCCACAGGATTATTGATGCGATAAAGACGTAAAGATAGGGCAAATAATAAAATTAAGCCTAGTAAAAAAGATTCTTTTTTAAGAGCTTTTTTTAGTAGTTTTTTTAACATGGTTATCTACGGCAAGTTGATTGTAGGCTAAGATTGCTCCAGCTAATGCCCAATAAGTAAAAGCGACTTTAGAAGAAGCAAAAACATCAATGTAACTGGCATTTAATAGCAAGCCAATGGAGGCTGAAATAAAAGCAAGGTTGGCAATTTTAAGCTGTTGGTTTTTACTATTTTTCTGGTTTTTGTAAAGAATAAGCAAAAGAACAGTGACGGCGCCATAAAAAGTAATAAAGCCAAGCAAGCCTGTTTCGCCTAGGGTTCTCAAGAAATTATTATCGGTGCTTTCGGCTTCGGTGAACTGTGAAAATTCTTTTTTATTCAAAGTAGCAAAACCAGAGCCAAGTAAAGGATTGCGCATAAATCCTTTGATGGCATTGGGCCATAATTCATCTAGACGAATGGCTAAAGAAAGGCCATATTTCATGGCGTTGGCAGACCAAGTACGAGGTTGCTCTACATAAGTAACGTTGTCATCATCATCTATGACAGCCACTGTATCTGGCACATCGACATAAACATCAATTGGTCTGGTGCTGACAGGAACCTCATCTGTAGGAGTTAAAGTGTTGTCAAAGGCAATGCCATTTTCTGGTTTTTTGCCTTCTCTTAATTTTTTAAAATATTCACTCAAATCTTTAGTTTGTTGTATAGCCATTTTTTGAGTATTTTCATAAACAGTAAAAGCTTCTGGATAAACTCGCAAAACTTGCTCAAATCTTTCTCTCATGTCATCACCAAAGGAATACATCATGACTGAAACAATGAATAAGTAAGTAAAACTTTTCCTCAAGAAATAAAGAATTTTCTGATACCATTTTTTTTGCAAAGTAGCAAAAAATCCCAAACCAATTAGTACTCCGCCAATATAAGCGGCGAAAGAAGTGCGGGAGGCACTCATGACCAAAAGCCATAGGCCAAGTAAATGTATCAACCACAAACCTAAGCGTTGCCATTTATTTTTAAGATTGATAGCTAATAAATAAAAGATTGGTAAAACAATCACTAAATAAGCAGCTAAATCGTAGTGACCACCAAAAGTCGATTGCACACGGGCATGCTCAGTTAAATATAAAACCATACCTTTACTGAATTCACGATTCATGGTCGAAAAAACTGGCCAATACCAGTATCTTTGGCCATAGCCATAAATTGTGATCGCTAAAACAGTGAAGGCTAAAGTATAAAAAACTAATTTAACGTCTTTGACTTTTTTAATCGAAGAAAACATCAGGAAAAATAAGACAAAATACTCGGTGTATCTGAATAGATGCAAAACTGATTTGCTAACATGAATCAACTCTAAAGGAATAGTTTTAATGAGAAACATGGCAGATAAAATAGAGAGACTGGCAACGCCAAGATAAGCAAAAATCCAAGGCGTAACTTTATTTTTGAAATCAATTTTTTTTCTAAATATTTGCACCAAATAAATCAAAAAAGCTAAAAGCACCAAAATATCTTCTACTCTCACTCTGACGATATAACCAGGAATAGCTTCAAAAAGAGGAATCTTTGGGTAGAGAGGAATAAAAGCCAAAAGAAAGCTAGCAATGATAAGTAAAAAATTCATAATCTTATTTAAGCAGAGCTCTAGCCTCTTTGTAAATGGAA
>CAZBVY010000061.1:0-4251 GCA_964495475.1 uncultured Pseudomonadales bacterium | reverse complement strand
TACCTTCCAAAATTACTGGAGCATTTTCATCTGAAAGAGTATCACCAGTTTTAGTGTCTTTAAGACCAACCACAGCAATAATTTCTCCAGCTTGAGCTTCAGCAACTTCTTCGCGATCGTTAGCATGCATTAACAATAAACGACCCACTCTTTCTTTGATATCTTTACTAGAATTGTAAGCGTAAGAACCAGCTTTAATTGAACCTGAGTAAACACGGAAGTAAGTTAATTTACCAACATGAGGATCAGTTTGAATTTTAAAAGCTAGACCACAAAATTTTTCTTCTGGTACTAAACGACGTTGCACTTTTTCATCTTCTTTTCCTGGAACATGACCTTCGATGTGATCAATGTCGGTAGGAGAAGGTAAATATTCAACAACAGCATCCAAAAGTGGCTGTATACCAGTATTTTTAAGAGATGATCCAGCAAAAATTGGCACTAATTTGTAACCAATAACTGCTTTGCGAAGGGCAGATTTAAGTTCATTGACACTAATTTCTTCTTCAGCAAAAAATTTCTCCATCAAAGCATCATCAGTTTCAGCGATAGCTTCAACTAATTTAGCTCTTTCTTCTTCGGCTTTAGCTTTGTATTCTTCTGGAATTTCTTTAATTTCTGGCTCGGTAGCAGCTTCATGATCTTCCCAAAAATAAGCTTTGCGGGAAATCAAGTCAATAACTCCATCAAAGAAATTTTCAGCACCCATAGGTAAAACCATAACCGCTGGTTTAACACCAAATTTGACACGAATATCTTCAACAGTAGCATTAAAATCAGCACCTAACTTGTCCATTTTATTAACAAAACAAATACGAGGGACATTATATTTATCAGCTTGACGCCAAACAGTTTCAGATTGAGATTGCACACCTTCAGAAGCATCCAAAACCGTGATACCACCGTCTAAAACACGTAGAGAACGTTCAACTTCAGCAGTGAAGTCAACGTGTCCTGGAGTATCAATGATATTAAAACGATATTTAGCTTTTGGTAGCGTGGTTTCAAAATATGGTTCCCAAAAACAAGTGGTGGCAGCAGAAACGATGGTAATACCACGTTCTTGCTCTTGAGCCATCCAGTCCATGGTGGCTGCGCCTTCATGAACTTCACCAATTTTATAGTTACGACCAGTATAAAAAAGGATACGTTCGGTGGTAGTAGTTTTACCAGCATCGATATGAGCGATAATACCAATATTTCTGATGCGTTCCAATGGAACTTGTCTTGTTTTTGAAATGTCTGACATAGATCTATAATTCTACAATTTCTCTAGCTAATAATAAATGCGAAAGTTTACCATCTAAAGTGAGAGAAGGCTTTGTTAGACTCAGCCATACGATGAGAACCATTACGTTTCTCAATTGCTCCACCTTGTTCAATTAAAGCATCAAGTAGTTCAGCGGCTAATTTCTCAGCATAACTATGATATTGCTTGTTTGAACGTTTGTTGGATTCGGTGACTAGCCATCTAACACTTAATGAATTAGCACGACGACCGCGTACTGGCATAGGTACTTGATAAGAAGCACCACCAACACGACGAGATCTAACTTCCATTTGAGGTTGAATTTTACCAATCGCTTCTTCTAAAACTTCTAAAGCTTTGCGTTTGGTTTCTTTTTCAACGAGAGCTAATGCATCATAAACTTGTTTAGCAGCGACGGATTTTTTACCATCTTTCATGCTACGGTTGATGATGTTCTGTACTAAAACAGAGCCATATCTAGCGTCTTTTTCTACTTCACGAACTTGAGCCTTTTTGGTTCTCATACTATTTTCCTTTAACTTTTCTTGACTCCATATTTACTACGACTGGATTTACGACCGTCAACTCCAGCACAGTCATATTTGCCTCTAATAATATGGTATTTAACACCTGGTAAATCTTTCACACGGCCACCTCTGATCATTACAATACTGTGTTCAGCTAAGTTATGACCTTCACCTTGAATATAAGCGGTGACTTCCATTTTGTTAGATAAACGTACTCTAGCCACTTTACGAAGAGCTGAGTTTGGTTTCTTTGGAGTCATGGTTTTTACCACAGTACAGACACCTCTTTTTTGAGGACTATTAGTAGAAACTGGGCGGTTATCAATCGTATTGAAACTACGACGAAGTGCGGTAGCTTTAATACGTTTAACTCTACTGACGCGACCACCTTTTCTGATCAATTGGTTTATTGTAGGCATATTTTTATATTTTCTTTTGACTAAGGGAGCAATTTTAACACATTCACCTTAGTTTTTCATTATTACTTCTATATTTTTATACTGTGGCTCTTGCCCTTTCTTCACTGGTTGGGATCAAACGACCAATAATGACATTTTCTTTCAAGCCTTCTAGATAATCAATTGCTCCTTCAGAAGCAGCATCTGTTAACACATGTTTAGTGTGTTGGAAGGAAGCAGCAGATAACCAAGAACTGGTGAAGAGAGATGATCTGGTAATACCCAAAAGTAAAACTCTTGCAGTAGCAGGATCACCACCAGCAGCCATGACATTATCGTTGATAGACATAAAGCGAGCACGCTCTACGACTTCACCAACTAAAAGATCGGTGTCACCAGATAGTTCAATTTGAAGTTTGTCACCCATTTTACGAGTGATCACTTCAAAATGTTTGTCATTGATGGTTACACCCTGAGATTCGTAAACCTCTTGAACCTGATCAATGATGTGTTGTTGTGTAAAGATTAAACCTTTAAGTTGTAAAAGTTCTTGAATATTCACACCACCACTGGTTAATTTTTGACCTGCAAAAACCAAGTCTTTATCTTTGATCAATAAAGTAACTGAAGCTGGTAAGGTAAAAGTTTCTTCTTCACCTTCTTTATTCTTAAGGGTGATAATATTTTCACCCTCTTTTTCTTCAATTTTAACTTTGCCAGCAATATGGGCAATTAAGGCTTGAACTTTAGGATTACGAGCTTCAAGTAATTCTTCGACGCGAGGCAAACCCTGAGTCACATCTAAGCCCACAATACCACCAGAGTGCTTAACACGCATAGTCAACTGAGTACCTGGTTCACCAATAGACTGAGCAGCAATCACACCAACTGGTACACCAATTTCTACATCTGTTCTGGTAGCAAAATCCCAACCATAACATTTGCTACAAAGACCTTTGGTGCAACGACAGGTAATTGGAGAACGCACCCAAACTGATTCTAAGTCTGAGGCCACAATCTCTTTAGCCATATCGTCATTAATCAACTCACCAGTTGTAACTACAGTTTTCTTGCCAACTTTAATATCTTTACTAGCGTAACGACCTAAAATTCTATAGTAGAAAACATCACTTCTAGGTGCTCTTACTAACTCTATTCCCTCTGTAGTTCCACAATCTTCTTGACGAATAATCGCGTCATGAGAGACATCAACTAAACGACGAGTTAAATAACCAGCGTCAGCAGTTTTAATAGCTGAGTCAGTTAAACCCTTACGAGAACCACGAGCTGAAGTCACATATTCAAAGATAGATAAACCCTGTCTAAAGTTAGATTTAGTAGGCATTTCCACAATATTACCCAGTGGATCAACAACGAGTCCACGCATAGCACCAAGCTGTTTAACCTGATCTTTGGAAGCACGAGTACCACCTGAATCAATAATGACTTTAACTGAGTTATCATCAGCATAAGTCTTCCAAGTTTTTTCGGCTAATTCATCAGTGGTTTTAATCCAAACATCCAAAGATTGACGACGACGTTCTTCATCAGTAATTAAACCTTGTAAGTAATTATCGCGAATTAACTCAGCTTTTTGGTTGGCTGCATCGATAACCTGATCTTTTTCATCAAGCATCTTACAATCACTCACTGAAACAGATAAACCAGAAGCAGTAGCTGCTTCAAAACCCAAATCTTTAATATCATCAATCATTTTAGCCACTACTTCGTTGTTTTCGATTTCAATAGCTTTAGTAACGATTTGCTTAATCATCTTGGCATTAACTGGTTCATTGATAAAGCGTAAGCTCTCTGGTAAAACACTGTTGAAAAGTAAACGACCAATGTTAGTCTCAACAATTTGTTTTTTACCTTTAATCTTCATGAAAACTTTAACTTTTTGACGAAGATCAAGTTTGCCAATTTGATATAAATGATAAGCTTCATTTTTACTACCCAAAACTGAAGGGAATAGCTCAATTTTGTTATCAAAACTGGTGTAGTAATAAGCACCAAGAGCCATTTCTTTGTTTGGAACGGTAATAGGTTCACCATTAGCAGGTTTGAGTAAGTTATG
>CAZBVY010000060.1:0-4260 GCA_964495475.1 uncultured Pseudomonadales bacterium | reverse complement strand
GTAAGAGATGCTCGTTTTATTTATTGGCAAAAAGCTTTGTTGATATTTAAAGACAATGCGTTTTTTGGTTCTGGTCTTAAAACATTTGGTTTTGCTAGTCAAAAATTTCCAATTGAAAACTCTCAATTAACTTCTTATGCTCACAATATTTTCTTACACAATTTAGCAGAAGGAGGAGTTCTAGTTGGTGGTTTATTTATCATTTTTATTTTGTATTCACTTTATAAAGGTTTGAAAGTAGTAAAAAAGATTGAAAACCCTTCTTTATATAAATTTCTTTATTTATCAGTACTTGCGTCTTTTTTTAATGCCTTATTTGACTATGATTGGCATTTTTTCATTATTTTCTCTCTTACTTTAATTTTTTTAGCCATCATTTTGCAAAATGATTTAAATCATAAAAAAATAACTAATTTTTTATCATTCATAATTTATTATTTTTTATTGGTACTTGTAACTCTGTTTTTTGCTATTTCTAGTTTTTTGTCGCAAATTTTATATAAACAAAACAAATTAGATTCAATTATTCAATTCATTCCTTACTTGGATTTTCAAAATCGATTAATGTTTTCTGAAAAAAAACTACAGAAGAAAAATTTTGAAACTTTAGAACCTTTTTATCGCAATGATTCTGGTTTCATTTATGAATTTATTTTACTTGATGATATTACTTTAAAAAAACAAATTGAATTGCAACTTGTTTTAGCAGAAATTAATCCTGTTCTATTTATTAATAATTTACGAGTTGAAGATCTTGATCCTGAATCAGCTAAACCGTTGTTAGACAAATTTATGGAAATTGCTGAAAAATTAAATATTTTAAATAATGAGGAAATGTTGGATTATTGGAAACAAAAAAATTTATCAATACAATTTTTTAACCTTGCCAACCAAGCCTATTCAGAGGAGAAAATGTATTTTGCCTCAGATTTCTTTTATAAATCTCTCAAATTAAATGATTATGTTATGAGCAATCGAAAAGCTGTTTTTTTAACTGATACCGATTTGAAAAAAACCACAAGTTTTTTTAAAGAATTTATTGATTTTGATCCAGAACAAATGGGTGATTATTTTGGAGATTATATGAGTATCTATGAAAAAACTCTTATCTATTTATTTGATCAAAATAAAATGAGTGATTTTTTTCTTTTATCTGATGCGATATTTACCAAGCAGCCCAATTTTTCTTGGTTTTTATGGCGTGATTTATCAAAAAACATTAATACAATGGAAGAAAAACAAAGGTTTGAACAAGTACACGAGCATTTTATCGACTTGGAAACTTGGCGGGATTTTTGGCCAATTTCAATTATCTAATAAGCCACTGCATACATTTTTTTCACAGTAATTATCAGCGATTGCTTGTGAAATTTTTTTGCATTCCTCAATTTTGTCATCGTAACAATTATCTATAAAAAAAATATTTTGATAAGGTTGAGAATCCAAAAATTCCAATATATTGGTGTTAAAAACACTTACTATAATTGGTTTTTTATTTTCTTGTTCTAGGTAATAGTTAACGTAACTTGGCAATTTCTTGTCAGCAAAGGAAATAAAAATACTCTCATGAGAGACTCTTTCTTTAATGGTTCTATGCACATTGGATAAGTATAAAAAATCATATCTATTTATTGTTTGATATCCATATGCTATGAGCACGAGTAATATGAGCATGATTCTTTTTATATTTATTTTTGTTTGAATCAATAAGAAAAATAAACAAATGCTTGGTAAAAAAAGATTTCTTGCTAAAAAGACTGGTTTAATTAATAGAGAATATACGAGAGATAATATTAATGGAACATAAGTAGCAATAGTTAGAAAAATGACATTATTATTTTTATTTTTAAAAATAGGCAATAGGGTTGCTATTAAAATTAATAAAGTTAATAAAGAAAAACCAAGTCCAGTAATTAAATTTAATTCTCTTGTAACTCTAAAAATATTGATTAAAACAACGCTTCCTGGAATGGCGTTGGGGTCATTTGATATTGCACTTTTAACAAATACATAAATTTGATAAAAACTAAAAAAACCAAAAAATAACAACGTTGAAAAAGTGGCTTTGGCCAAAACTCTTTTCTTTTGAATTAGAAGTATGATGTTAAAAATCAAAATGCTTACAATTAACCAAACACTGGCGTAATCAATATAAAAACTTATGGATAAAAGCAATCCAGTTAATAATTGTCCTTTTAAGCTATATTTTTTTAATTGTTTTAAAAAAAAGTATAGCGCCAATAATAAAAAGAAAATTCCCATAGAGTATGATCTAACTTGAAAAGCTAAATTATTAAATAATGGATGTAGAGAAAATAAACTACTTACGATAAAGCCAGCTTGAGTGTTTTTAATGTTTTTTCCTATCAAAAAAACTAGAACAAGACTAGGTACAAACCAAAACAAACTAATTAATCTTAACCACGATTCGTTATTACCAAAAAGAAGACAGGTTTTTAAAAAGATGTAATAAAAAGGTGGGTGCACAAAATCGTCGTATTTCCCAATAGATAAAAATAAATCTTTATAAGTGGTATTTCTAGCTGTGAAATACGAAATGGCTTCATCATTCCATAAATCAGTTGTTAAGCCATAATTAAAACGGATAAAAGTTCCCAGTAATAGACAAATTATGAAAATAAACAACCAAAAACTAGTTTTGTTCATAATTTTATTTGAAAAATTATTTTTTCAACACTTCAATTCCTGGCAATTTCTCTCCACCCAAGAATTCTAAAGCAGCTCCACCAGCCGTTGAGACATGTGTAAAGCGGTCGCGCAAACCGCAAGCATTAATAACAGCATTAGTTTCACCTCCACCGCAAATGGTAATAGCTCCTGAGTCTGTGGTGTTGTTGGCAATATTTTTGGCAATTTCTCTGCTACCTTTGGCAAAAAGAGGATTTTCAAAAACACCCAAAGGACCGTTGAAGAAAATAGTTTTGGCTTTAGATAAAAGATATTTATAGAGAGCAATAGTTTCTTTACCAATGTCTAAATACTGAAGATCCAGATCAGTTTCACTATCTTTAACATTTTTGAGCAACTCTAATCTAAGAATTTTTGAATCATCGTCTACATCTTGATTTTTAGCTGCTAAAACATCAATAGGAACCACCACTTTTGGTAGAGGCAAGCCTTTACCAGTAGTTTCTACATCAATCATGGTTCTTTCTGTTTGATGTTCAGAAAGAATTTCCTTGGCAATTTGTACGTTTTCTTCTATGTTTTTACCCATGAAAGATTTGTGAACTTCAATGCCACTAGCTTTTAAGAAAGCATTGGCAATTCCACCACCTACCAAGACTAAATCGGCCAATTTAGAAAGGTTTTTTACTGCTCCAACCTTATCGTCAATTTTTGCCCCGCCAAGTACGACCACAAAAGGACGAGGAGCTTTTTCTAGAATTTTAACCAAAATTTTTACTTCTGCAGCTAAATCAAAGCCAGCGAAATTTGGTAACAATTCAGCAACGCCTACAACAGAAGCGTGAGCTCTGTGAGAAGCAGAGAAAGCTTCGTTAATAAAAACTTCTGCTTTAGTGTCTTTAATGATTTTTTTTGCAAATGCGGTATTATTAGTCTCTTCTTCTTCATGAAAACGCAGATTTTCTAACAATAAAATGTCACCACTTTTCAATTTAACGGTTTTTTCAGTAACTTTTTCACCTATACAATCTGTAGCAAATTGAACATCCAAGCCTAGATTGTGTTTAAGATAAAAAGCTACTGGTTCTAAACTAAATTTTTTAACCACTTGACCATCTGGTCTGCCTAAGTGGGACATTAAAATGATTTTGGCACCGTGTTCTCTCAAGAAAAGTATTGTTTCCAAAGCACTTCTAATACGCTGATCATCGGATACTACATATTTAGTATTTCCATTTCGAACAATTTTTTTTAGAGGGACATTGAAGTCGACTCTAACCAAGACGGTTTTTTCTTTAATATCTAGAACTCTAGGAGTGTGAATCATATTTCTTATTTACCTTCGTTATTAATTAACTTTTGTACTTTGACTAAAAACCCATTTTATAATTTTTGAATGGTTTCGTACATTAAATAAAGTCCGTTTGAAGTCGCTGATTAGTCAACTATAATATGGCTATTGCGTATATAACCAGCGACTTCAACGAGTGAGAAGAAGATGGTTAATTTCAATAAAGCAATAGTTTTAGTCGAATGTGACTGAATTTAATGTGCGAAACTATGATCTTCATGATACAATCTCACAATCCAAAAAGAAAGGAAATATTTTTG
>CAZBVY010000059.1:0-4265 GCA_964495475.1 uncultured Pseudomonadales bacterium | reverse complement strand
AAAAAAATTAGATACAAACACTTTGATAATGAAGTGATGCATGAAAGCGACTCTTCTTTTCAAGAAAAAATTTTAAGAGGAAAAGCCGATCTTTATATTATTCATTTTCAACCGTTAGTAAATCAAGAAATTATTAATTTAATTAAAAAACTTAAACAAAAAAATAAAAATTGCATTGTGCTTGTCTTTAGCCCAATGATAGATCAAGAACCAGAATTATTTCTACAAAAAAGCCAAGCAGACGTGGCAATTTTGGGAGAAATTGAAGCCACCGCTTTTGAATTAATAGATTTAATTTTGCAATACAAAAATAAATATCTTCAGCAAATTATTAAACTAGAAACTCCCGGAGTAGCTTTTTTACATCATCAAAAGCTCACTAAAAACAAATTGAGAAAACCAATATTACTCGATGATTTGCCTTTTATGGCTCACCATTTATTATATGCGGATAAAACTGCGCAAAAAAACCCTTATCAAGTTACTTCGAAAACTGTTTTTGTGAGAGAGAAAATAAAATGGGGATTTTTGCTTAGTTCTAGAGGTTGTCCTTTTCATTGTAGTTTTTGTTCACCATCAATACGTAATAGCACTGGCAAAAGATATCGCTTTCAATCACCTAAAAGAACAGTTGATGAAATTGAATTTTTAGTAAAAAATTTTCAAATCAATGCACTCTCTTTTGAAGACGATCTTTTTACTTTAAATAAAAAAAGAGTGATAGAAATGTGTCAAGAAATTATCAATAGAAATATTAAAATTTCATGGACAGTTGCCACTAGACTCGATTCTTTAGACTTTAAACTGGCCAACTGGATGAAAAAAGCGGGCTGTTTTGGCATGTCTGTAGGAATAGAATCTGGAAGCGACAGAGTTCTTTCTTTAGTAAATAAAGGAGAAAAAATCAGAGATCTTAAAAAAGGTATGGCCATATTAAAAAAAGTTGGTATAGCTGTGACCACCAATTTAATTATTGGACATCCCACAGAAACACTTAGGGAATTGAAACAGACCTTAAATTTAGTAAAAGACTTACAACCAATTTTTATTCATTTGCACTATTTAACTCCATATCCTGGTACAAAAATATTCAGTCAGTATCAAGCCAAATTAACTCAATTCAAAGATTTTTCTCATTGGAAAATTCATGAATTTAATATCAGCGCTGTTAAGACGGAAGTGCTGCAAACTATGATGAAACGCATGTATTTTGAATATTATTTAAGTTTTTCTTATCTTAAAAATTACTTAAAATACAGATATCAATATTACATATATAACTTGAGTTTTGAATTAAATTTTATATTAAATACATTGCGCTATTTATTTTTTAAATAAAAATGAACGATACACAAAAATCTAAAATTAAACACCTCGCTCTATCTTTAGCAATCATTATTATATTTGGCATAGGATTATATTTAAGATTAAAACCAGCAATTCTTAGGCCAGTTATTTTTGATGAGGCATACACTATCACCTATTTAATCAAATACGACAAAATTTTAGATATTATCAATGCAGATCCAAGCGTGCCTCCATTACATTATTTGCTCATAAAACTAATGAGCAAAATATCAATAAATATAATTTGGTTAAGAGCACCTAGTTTGATTTTTGCTTTTTTAGGCCTAATCTTGACATATAAAATTGCTAAAAAATTTTCTCAAAAAATTGCCATTTTTGTTTTAATTATGATGAGTGTTTCTGCTTTTCAAATTACTTACATGTGGCAAGCATATGTTTATGGTCAATTGTTTTTTCTTGGCATGTGCGCCTTGTATTTCTTCCTTGAATTATTTACTGAAAAAAATGTAAAAAACGCAAATCTTAAAGGATTGATCATTTGTACTACTTCAGTCTTAGCTTTTTTCACTCATTATGGATTTATTTGGACCATCAGTGGTTTTTCAATAATAGTCTTAAAAAAAATAATTGACACTAAATTTAATTTTAAAAAAATACATAAACAACATAAAATATTAATTTTTTCTGTCATTGCTACTAATTTATTATTATTAAGCTATGCTCCAATCTTTATTAATAATTTTCAAAGAGCAACTTTGAATATTTATTGGTTTAAATCAATAAGCATTTTTACTTTAGGAGAAAGTATTGTTAATTTACTGGGGTTTTACGATCAATTTCAATGGACTAATTTTCTAGGTTCTCATTTTACTCAATCAATCATTACTATTTTATTTTTTTTCATAATATTTTTTCTATTAAAATTAAAAGAGCAAAAAATAAATATATTAATTTTAATAACTCTAAGTAATTTACTATTTCCAATTATTTTATCTTTCATATTGGGTCAATCCATTCATGCCGAAAGAGCTGTTATCATAACTTCTTCTACGTTAACAATCATTATTGCTATTTTTAGTAATCAAATTCTAAAAAAGAAGTTTAATTACATTTTTCTGACTATATTTTTTATATGTTTATTAATCTGCATGGAAAACATTAATAGAACAAAATATCTTATTTCTCAAGAACAAGACATTTCTAAATATTATGTTGATTGGATAAGAAAAAACATAGATTACATAAATAAAGATTATCCAATTTTTATATACAATTCACTGAGACCATTTGCTTATTCAGAAGATATTGCTAACTTAAACTATTATATTTTTGATTATTATTGGAAAGGTTATGATCAGAAACCTCCTCTTTACGAATATAAAAAAATTTATTTAGAAAGAGAAATTTACGAGAATAGATTTTACCTGCTATTAATGAACAATATCGATGATGAAATTAGTGATAAAATTTGCCTAAATAAAAAAACAATTCCACTTCGAATTCACGATGAAGAAGTAAGTAAATCGTTTAATATGCGGTTTCAAGACTCATTAGATTTATATATTTATGAATGTAATCCCAGAATATAAAAAAGTCGCCATTATCCATGATTCATTTACTGAGTTTGGTGGTGCAGAAAGAGTCCTCTTTTTTTTAATTAAAATGTTTCCAAAAGCCGATGTTTACACTTCTTTAATTAGAAAAGATTTTTGTGAACAAATAAAACAAAAAAGTAAAGGAAAACTATTTTTTTCTAGATTGAGTAAATTACCTTTTGCAATTAAAAATCCAAGTTTTTTAAAACCATATTTTTATCATTATTACTGGGAAAATTTAGACTTAAATCAATATGACGTGGTTATTTCTTCTTCTCATTCGTTTTGCGCTAATTTTGTGAAAGTTACAAACAAACATATTAGCTATATTTATACTTCACCTAGATTTTTACATGAAGAATTTAATGAAATTTCTTGGCTAAAAAAACCAATAATAAAATCAATCATGGAACCATATTTTAGATATTTAAGAATGAAAATTACTAAGAAATTAAAAAAAATAGATGTTGTCTTATCAGATTCAATTAATGTGCAAAAAAGACTTAAAAAGTATTACAAAATAGAATCAAAAGTTATTTATCCTCCAACTAAATTAGCTCAAAAAAATATTATAAAAAATACCAGTAATCCTAAAAACTATTTATTTTTTTCTAGACTAGTAAAACAAAAAGGCATTGAATTAGTAATTAAAACATTTAATAAAAACGGCAAACCACTCCTGGTGGTAGGAACTAGCAGTCAAAAAGAAAAATGGCAAAAAATGGCAAAAAAAAATATAAAATTTTTAGGTTTTGTTGAAGATGAAAAAATGCCAAAAATATATCAGAAAAGCAAAGCTCTTGTTTATGCTTCAATTGATGAAGATTTTGGCATGATTCCCATAGAGGCAATGAGCCATGGTATTCCGGTGATAGCTTTTTGTGATGGTGGTACGATAGAAACCATCATTGATCGAAAAACTGGTTTATTCTTTAGAGAATACAACATTGATTCGTTAAATAAAACAATTTTAAAATTTGAGAAAATGAAATTTAATAAAAACAATTGTATTAGGCAAGCTAAAAAATTTAATGAAGATAACTTTAAAAAACAGTTTCTAGAACAATTTTATTCATAAATAACAATCTATATGCTTATATTTTTAGAAAAAAGAAAATTTATCATTGGTACATTTGATTATGTTATAAATTCTTTATTAGCAAAATCAAAACAAAGTTTGCATTCAAAAATAATTCTTCCCTGTTCATTACATGACCTAGCAATACAAATTAATAAAAACCAACAATCTTTTTATGAAAACATCGACTACTGTACTAACGACAGCATGCTATTAACCAATTATTTACGTCATAAATATAAAAAACAAATTGAACGAGTATATGGTCCAGAATTAATGTTGGA
>CAZBVY010000058.1:1625-4340 GCA_964495475.1 uncultured Pseudomonadales bacterium | reverse complement strand
TTAGTTTTTGATGAACAAACAAAAAAAGACTTTTTTGCATTAGCCAAAAAAATTGGTAAAAGAATTCCAGAAAACCAAATAAAAGACAAAGTGATCGTCACCGGTCCTCCAATTGACCCTAGAATTGTTGCTTATAATCAAACCAAACAAGTTTGGACTAAAGATCGTCCCTTAAAAATCTGTCTCACTACAGGTGGATTAGGCACTAATAAACTAGAAATTAAAAGTATTTTGCAACAACTTTTGCCTGTCTTAAAACAACAAGCTAGCGGACAAAAAACTGACCTAGTTCCCACTCAGTTAGTACTTTATGCTGGCACTCACAAAGATCATTTGGATATGGCTATTGCAATCGCCAAAGAAAATAATCTTGCCTATCATATTATTAGTCCCAAAGATCCGGCTCATTTTAGAATTAATGCTAAATTAAAAGACGACATGGAGCTAATTGATAATCGTTTTAGCATTATTTATCATCCTCAAATTGTGGACGCTAACGAACTGATTATTCAAAAAGCTTTTCCTTTTGCGGATCTTTTTATCAGTAAACCGTCTGGAGATAAAGCCTATGACGCTGTCGTTTCTGGGTCTGCCCTGCTCACTCTCAAAGAATGGGGAGAATGGGAATATAACGTACGTGAAGTTTTCGAAAAAAATGGCACTGCGCAAGTCGCCAAAGTAGACAATATTGTTGCGCAATTAATTGAAATTACTGGCAATAATGAAGCTACTTTTAAAACAGATAAATTAAATAGTGCCAATCGACCTGTGCCAAGTATTAAAGATGAAGGACAAAAATCTTGGCTTGCACAAGCCATGATTAACAGTAAACATTTAAACCCTATTTTTTATAAAGGGGCGAAAAATATTCTGAAAGCGGTTAAAGAAAATAATTGAGCAAGAAAAAATTACTTCAATTTTTTCATTAATTTGTGAGAAGTGTGTTTTTTGCAAACTTTACAATATTTGCTAATAGGAAAGCTACCTTCTCCTGAAATTTGCTTTTTAAGAGTTTCGTTGTTTTTGTTGTATTCACTGACATAACCAAAAGCATTGCAAACACTACATTGCAAACCAATTGATTGTCTTGGACCTTTTTTCTTACTTGCCATAGATTTGATATTCTAACATACTTTAATATTATTTTAAGAGCCAGCCTCTTGTGAGCCACCCCCGGGGATCGAACCCGGAACCTCCTGTTTACAAAACAGGTGCTCTAACCAATTGAGCTAGGGGGGCATTTTTCCCTTTATTACTGTGTGCCAAGGGAAGGGTTCGAACCTTCGTAGGCTGGGCCAGTAGTTTTACAGACTACCCTCGTTGACCACTTGAGTACCTTGGCGATGAGCCTTCGTCGGGGATCGAACCCGAGACCTCAGTCTTACCAAGACTGCGCTCTACCGACTGAGCTACAAAGGCAAAAGACAAATCAAATGAGTATTATATTGAAAAACTGAGGAAAATACAGACGAAAAAAGAATTAGGTTCATAAACAACTCCACTCCCCTTTGCAGAAAAGCAAGCCTCCTTCCCCGGAAAAACGCGAGGTGGGCAAGAAGATTTTATTTCCACAGAAACAAAATACTCCTATAAGCCCTTAAAAGAGCTGTTGAGGAAAACATTGCTTGACCTTCCTGCAAAAGAAAGTGGAGTTAAAGAGCGATTAACTCATTTTAAAAATTATCGACAAAAAAATAAACCTGTAGTTAAAATCAAAAAATTGCTATAATAGAGATCTTGGTTTTTATTTAGATATTTCTTCTACCCAATCTTTAATTTTAGAACCATATTTTTCATTTTCGATTACAAATTTCAGATGAGCTTTGAAATAATTTTCTGGATCTCCAGTGGTCATCCACTCTCCTCTAGTTTTTTCTACTAAAATTTTGCCTGTTTTAGCAAGAGCAGTAATAGCATCAGTAGTCCAAAGTTCTCCATCTTTGCCAGAATTACTAGGAATTAAATAATCAAAAATAGCTGGTGTTAATAAATAGCGACCATATGAAGCCAAGTTAGAAGGAGCCATGCCAATCTCTGGTTTTTCAATAATATTATCTAAAAGCTGACTACCAGATCTAAAAGAAATAATACCGTATTTGTTAACTACGTTTGGATCTACTTCCTGAGACATAATTACTCCATCAAGTTCTGGATTGGCTTGATAAGTATCAACCATTACCTTGGTATCGCCAGGTTTGCCAAAAATTACATCATCACTATAAATAGCTATAAAAGCAGATTCATTTTCAACAAAACTTTTAGCTGAAGCAATTGGTGAACCGTTACCATAAGGCAAGCTGGGATCTTGAGTAATTACAGTAATTTTAGGATAATCTAAAACTTCTTGAACCGATTCATAACGGTCTTCTTTGCCTTGAGCAGCTAACTGTTTGCGAATACGATTTACATTGTTATTAAAATAATCTTCATAAATTGGTTTACCCTCTGGGGTCGCCACAATAATAATTTCTTCGATACCTGCTTCAACACACTCTTCGATTACAAATTGCATGATTGGACGATTGCCCATTGGTAGCATTGCTTTTGGCACAGTTTTAGCGATTGGTAAATAACGACTAGCAAAACCAGCATCGGTAATAATTGCTTTGCGAACCAATTTCTCTGACATAAAAAGTTTCCCTTTCTTAATAGAGTTCTAAAAGTATAACATAATGAGCACTTGACCCAAGAGTGAGAAATCAGCTATGCTTATAT
>CAZBVY010000058.1:0-1525 GCA_964495475.1 uncultured Pseudomonadales bacterium | reverse complement strand
AATTTACAACTAAATACTAAAAGTAAATCTATCAAAAGTGTTGAATTAATTTTTGAAGTTATTGCTGATAAAGGCTTATTGGATAAAAGTAAAATTCAATTTACAGGCACTGTCCCCAATGAATTTAAAATCAGCAAACAAGAGGTGGTAGAAAGTTTATGCGAACAAAATTGTTTTACAGTCACCTTATTACTTGAGTTAAAAGATCCTAATGTTTTCTTCAATACCTATAATCAAATGAAAACTATCTCGGAACTTAGTTTTACTCCTCAAAAAGAAGGTAGTTTAAAAATCAAAATCAATCAAGATAGTACAGCCATTGATCGAGAAAGTTCTGCAGATATTTTGCAAAAACCATCAATCTTAGATTTTCAATATTATGTTACCAATAATGGTATCGATCGTTCACAATGCTCTTACGAATATACCAGTTGGGGTGATTGTAAAAATGGATGGCAAACCAGACAGTATTCTGTACAACCAGATAAATGTTATTGGTATGAAAAAGAAACTTTAGGCGAACTAAGTAGACAATGCACAGATAAAGATGTAATTAGCGCCAACAATCAATATTTTTATCTCTATTCCAATGATCGTTGTCTCAATCAGCCTTCAACTGGTGAATCAATTTATGTGATTTGGAATGATGATAAATATGACAATGTAACTTACATCGATGTTAGCAGTAGTCCTAATTTTAATGATTTTTATCACAAAAAAGTCTCAGGAAATATTAATCAAACCAACGGTGATTGGCTCATGGTCAATGGAGCTGGTTTTACTCATGCCACTGGAAATAAAGGACCGATGAGTTTTGAACCTAATACGGAATACTTCTTCCGTCTTTATAGTACTGATGATGGAGGAAAACATATTTCTTCAGTGCGTTATTACATTACTTATTGTAGTGGTGATCAAAGTATTTATAAAAATTGCAATGATGCTTGTGGAGAAAACAGTGACCAAAATAAGAGCTGTGCTCCTGGATTAACTTGTTATGAAGGGGCTTGTCGTAATAAAAGCAATCCTACCAATGAATTATGCCTGGCTACTCCAGGAGTTCGTAGTAGTGATTTAAGTTGTAATCAATATTGTGCTAGCAATACTGATTGTTCGGCTGGCCTAACTTGTTTTTGGAATCGTTGCCGTAGTCCTCAAAATTTAGATAGCAGTTCTTGTGAGAGTGTTACAACCAAAACCAAAAGTACTACTTATTCTACAAGTCAAAACATCACTAGAACTTATACCGACTCCACTGGCAAAACTGTTTTATTACCAAGTGAAGCTTATGATTTAACCACTTATGGCTGTAATCAAGGTTGCAATAATAATCGTGATTGTGATGCGGATATGCGTTGTTATAAAGGCACTTGTCGCTTAGCAGATAATCCAGAAAATGTGTCTTGTGTCGATAAAACTTCTACCAACAAAGAAGCGAGTGCTAGTACTGTCGTTAAAGAAGTTAAAAGTCCTACTCCTTCTCCAGTTGCAAATAAATCAACTGTTTTACAAAGTGGCATAAATA
>CAZBVY010000057.1:0-4346 GCA_964495475.1 uncultured Pseudomonadales bacterium | reverse complement strand
GCTTGTCAGGTTTTTAAACCTAGTCCAAAAGGTGGTAATTGGGAAAAAGCAGTCAATGAAACTCGTGGCAAAGTAGTTTATGCCAATGGCCAGCCTTTTTCGACTTGGTATGCTTCTACTTCTGGAGGTTATCAGGAATCTTATTCAGCTAATGGTTATTCAACACCTGGTTTTTGGGATACTGCCAATGGCCGTAGTGGTTGGACTTCGCAAGCTTATGAAAAAATTGCTGGCTCACCATGGTTTTATAAAGCTTGGTACAAAACCAGATCTGGAGATAATTGTGGCAGAAGTAATCCTTGGTTAAATAGTGAGGAAATGGCCGATATTTTGAATGCTTGGGTAGTAATGTATAAGGGTGGTGGTGATAGTAGTCGAGTAACTCCAGAATCTTCTTGTTGGGGCGGTAATCCTTATTCCAAAGGTGACTTAGCCAATATTGGTGGCTTTACTAGTGTTAGCGGAGTGAGTGTTAATTATTCGGATAGTGGTGTAACAGCCAATGTCACTTTTCAAACTAATAAAGGTAGCGTCACTATCAATGGTAATGAGTTTTACAAAACTTTTAACCTAAGAGCACCAGCTAGAGTATCTGTTAAATCTGGTCTATTTAATATCGAGAAGAAATAATTTTTAAATTCCTTGTAGAAACTTTGCTGCCCATGGTCTGTAACTACTATAATAGTAGTCTTCACGGATGGTTTCACCGTTTTTATCACGAATCACATTGGTAAATTCAGCTTTAATACCACTCGCAGACCAATCAATTTGTTTAAGTTGACCAGGCCTCAAACTAGCATCTGGAATATAAACTGTAGGAAGGGCTGGAGTTTGGCCCCATTTTCTATATTTTACAATTTCCGTACTTCTACCATCATTAGTGCCATAAAGTTTGCAAAACATGTAAAGATTTTCACTATCAGCTTGGCAACTAATTAAAATATGTGCTGGAGTATCGTTAATAAAGCGTA
The DNA here is from genome assembly GCA_964495475.1 of uncultured Pseudomonadales bacterium. Classification (GTDB taxonomy): domain Bacteria; phylum Patescibacteriota; class Microgenomatia; order UBA1400; family PJMF01; genus UBA1364. The sequence continues at coordinate 3,375 of CAZBVY010000057.1, read as the reverse complement.
AATCTGTACTGCCAGTGTAGACAGTAGCATCGAATCCGGGTTCATTACCGATTTCATAATAAGAAACACGATAAGCGTGGGGAAGACGGCGAGTAATTTTCACACCAGCATTTAATAAAGAACGGAAAAGAGTACTGCTTACCTGACAAACTCCGCCGCCAGGAGCAAGTTTAGTTTCTCCGGCTTCAATAATATAAGCATTTTTATAACCTGTTTTATCAGACACCTCTCCCAAAACTACATTAAAAGAAAATTCTTGATTAGGTTTAACAATATAGTTATTAATACGACTAGCAGTTAGAGCAACATTATCAATACGATTGGGAATGGAGTGATCATACCAACTTTCACCAAAACCAATTACTTCTTTGATACCTAAATTATTAGTATCTGCTAAGGCAATCTCTGCTTTGGCATTTGTCATTGGTAAAGTAAATGTATTTTCTTGGTTTAATGTTTTATTTTCGCTATTAATAATATTGTTTAAAAAGTTTTCGATGATATTTTTAGTTGCTTGGCTATCAATTTCCAGTCCATCTTGATCTGGAATAAATTCTGTAACTTGCAAAGTGTTTTGGTCATAAGTAAAAGTAGCATTTCTACTAGGACGATTAATTTGAGTTTTTAGGTTATCAATGAAAAGAGTTAATTTCTCTTGATCAATTCCATCTGGTAAAGCAATAAAATTTAATAATTGTTTATCATCTAATATTACTTTTTGATATTCATAATTTAAAATTAATTTTTGATCTATCACTTTTTCTGCTCTTTGTTGTATATAATTTACTTCTTCTGAAGTCAAAGCCAATATAGGATGAGCAATGACTGCTTGAATGTTTAAATTTTCTTGTTTTAAATCCTCAACTTTTTTGGTGAACACTTGCTCTTGTAAAACTTCCCAGGTTTCTTCGATTAACAATTCAGTGCTGTCTTGACCAACATCAATATTGATTCTTTTATTGATCAAGTTCACCTCCGGTTTTTTACCAGCAAAATCAACCTGATTTTTTAATTGTTCAATCAATTGTTGTACTTTTTCTCGATCGTAGCTTAATTGAGAATAATATTTATTAGGATAAAAATGTCCTTTAATGATAAATTTAGTTTTTCGCCAAAAATTATCTTGATGACCAAGAGTAAAAGCTTGTTCTAAATTTGCATCAAGATTGTTTTCGATACCCAAATCTAAAAGCCTAGCTTCAACACTTTTTTCTTGAAAAGAAATTTTCAAAAGATCATGATTGAAATCAATGTTTTCTTGTAATTTTTCTTGAATTTTAAGTTTTGCTTCAGTTTTGTTTAAGCCAGAAACATTAACATCGTCGATGTAGGTTTTGGGATAAAAGCGACTTTGATAATAATTCATGTAAATAAAAACCAACCACAAACTAATTAAAATCAATAATAGTCCCATGCTAAACAGAGCAATATTTTGTCTTCTTTGTTTAAAGTTGAGCTTGATTGATGAATAAATTTTATCCATAATAACAATGAACTACATTGTACTTTGTAGTTTGTTATTATGCCAAGTCAGAACTTGCCAAAACCAAATTTACCAGGCCAAACTAATCCGGTTAGTCCAACTATTTCGCCAGTTGATTCTCAAATTAGTTCTCAAATTAATTCTCAAACCATTTTTAGTCAAAAACCAATTCAACCTCAACAATTACAAAAACCACCTCAAGCACAGACTGTGCCTGGCGGTTTATCTAGAGAAAATCCAGGTGGAACTCCACCCAACATGAAAGTAGCTGTTCCTGCACCGACAGTATCTCAAGACCAATTGTCTGCAGTGAAACCTCAAACAACAAGTTCACAACCGACTCAAAACACCAATCGTCCGATGAGTCCACTTGACCAAATATCTCTAAATACTGTTAAAAACCCTTTGACAACTTCTGCTCCCACTCAAGCATCAACTCCTTCATCGCTTCCACCAATTTCTTCTAATCCTCCAATCGCGGAAGCAAAAACTCCTGACAAAACTAACATCGTTAATGTTGAATCTAATACAAATGCGAAACAGTCTCCTTCTTCTGATTTGTTGTCAAAATTTAAGGAGAAAAAATTACCTTTACCATTATTAATAGGAGGTGGAGTACTAGTTTTAATTTTAATTGCTGTTTTGTTGTTCAACTTATTTAAACCAAAATCTTCTTCTACTACTAAAAGCAAAACTCCTTCTACTACCAATGGTAGTGCTAATACGGCCACAGGAAGTGCATCAACTGGTCAAATCACCACAGTGACTTATTGGGGCTTATGGGAAGATAGTCAAATTTTAAAGGAGGTAATTGCTGATTTTGAAAGTAAAAATCCGACTATTAAAATTGATTACCGTAAACAATCACATAGAGATTATCGAGAAAGATTGCAACAGGCCATTTTATCTGGCAATGGTCCAGATATTTTTCGTTATCACGTAGCCTGGATTCCAATGCTAAGCGCTGATTTATCTGCTATGCCTGCCAGCGTCATGAGCGTTGCTCAATACAAAGAAACTTTTTTCCCAACCGCTTATAATAATTTACAAGTCGACGGACAAATCGTGGGTATTCCTTTGATGTATGATGGTTTGGCTTTGTTTTATAACAAAGAAATGTTAAAAACTGCCAATATAGATGTTCCCAAAACTTGGGCAGAATTACGCACCGCTGCTAATAAATTAACTGTACCAGCTAATTTAAGTGAGAGATCTAATATTACTAGAGCAGGTTTAGCCATAGGTAATGCTGGCAATGTAGATCATTTTTCTGATATTTTAGCTTTACTCATTATTCAAAATGGTGGTAATCCTTCTGATGCTACTAGTCAATATGTTAAAGATGCTATAACTTTCTACACTAATTTTATTAAACAAGATAAGGTTTGGTCAGATCGTTTGGCTAATTCGACCACAGCTTTTGCTAGAGGAGATGTAGCGATGATTTTTGCTCCATCATGGAGAGTGCATGATATTAAGGCAATCAATCCTCAATTAGACTTTGCCATTACTGGCGTTCCACAATTAGATAATGAAAATCCTGTCACATGGGCGACTTTTTGGGCGGAGGGAGTTAGCGCTAAAAGCAAAAATAAAGATGCTTCTTGGGCTTTTTTGAAATATTTATCTACTCAAGAAGTACTTCGTAAATTTTATAATGATGCCAGTCAATATCGTGCTTTTGGTGAAATTTATCCACGTGTTGATATGGTAAGTGAATTGCAAAGTAGCGATTTAGTTGGAGCATATTTAAGTGACGCCCCATTAGCTAAGTCTTGGTACATGTCTAGTTTCACTCACGATAACGGTATCAATGATCAAATTATTAAATACTATGAAGACGCCATTAATACGGTTTTATCTGGATCTGATGTCGCCAAAGCTTTAGAAAC
>CAZBVY010000056.1:0-4396 GCA_964495475.1 uncultured Pseudomonadales bacterium | reverse complement strand
TTTTTTATTGGAAAATGTTAAAAACTTGCAAAACCATGATGGAGGAAAAACTTATAAAATAATTAAAGCGACTTTACAGAAAATAGGCTATAAGGTGGTTGAAAAAGTTTTAAATGCTAAAGATTATGGAAATATTCCACAAACTAGAGAGAGAATTTTTATTGTAGGCTTCAGATCAAAAATTGCTTTTAACAAATTTAAATTTCCGGATCCGATTCCTTTAACAAAAAGAGTGAACGATTTACTTGAAGATAAAGTTGACAATAATTTTTATTACAATGGAACCCCATTGTGGAACAAATTAAAAAATCAAGAAATAAAACCAGGTGTAGTTTATCAGTGGAGAAGAGTATATTTAAGAGAAAACAAAAGTAATGTTTGTCCTACGCTTACTGCCAACATGGGAACCGGTGGGCACAACGTTCCAATTATTAAAGATAATAAAGGAGTCAGAAAACTAACTCCTAGAGAATGTGCCAGATTACAAGGTTTTTTAGATGAAGAATTAATTTTTCCAAAAGATATTTCTCGATCGCAACTTTACAAACAAATAGGGAATTCTGTTCCAGTACCAGTAATACAAAGAGTAGCAAAAAATATCAAAATTGCATTACAATAATATTCGTAATATATAAAGGTACATATGAATTATTTTGAATTGAATCTGGATGATTTTAAAAGAGTTTTTGAGTTTGGAACTAATTATTATATTGATCCATCGAAAAACACTACAGGACGAACGACTGGAGAACCTAGAGGTTTAGGTGCGATTTTAGACTCTTTTACCTTAGGTAAATTAACAGAAATAGGTATTGAAAAAATCTTCACTGAATTTAATAAAAATAAAAAATACATTTTAGACTTCGATATTAAAAGCAACTCTCAGGTACAAGATGAGCCAGATATTTTAAAAATCAATGAAAACAAACAATTGAGAGATCCTAATGTATTTGTTGAAATAAAAAATACTTCTGAAAATGGTAGATGGATTGGGTTAACAGAAGAACAATTCAATACGATAAAAAGAGCTGCTGGTAATAAAAAAATCTATATGATTTATGCTTCACTTTTATCTAATACTGTTAACGAAAATCCAAAAACAACAGATTTAACAGGAATGTTTTTAAAAGAAATTGAGAACCAACAAAAAAGTAAAATTTTTCAAAATTTTGCTAATCTTAATGCTAAATGTAGGATAGAATTTATTCTTTCTTCTGATGATTTGGCAAAATTTGCTTACCCATTTGAAAGAGGAATGAACATGTATGAAACAAATTTGTTTGAAGAAAAAGAACAAAGCTCATTTTATTCCAAAGATGGTCCTCGAAAAGATGTCTTGAAAATTGAGAATTTTGATAACTTCAATTCATTTATGAAACTGAAAATATCAAAAGATGATGTTTTAGAAAAAACAGAGATTTCAAGCTTTGATATCAAGGGTAGTTTCAAATTAATAGAAAAAAGAACAAAAACTTATATTTTTTGTGTTACTGATGTGGTTGCGAAAAATAAAATTTTTGGAGATTTCAAGCTTCAAAAAAACAAATTTTATAGCTTCAACTTGAGCACAATTGGACGAGATCCGAAGTTAAAAAGAAACAATATTTTTATTGCAAAAAGAAAAGTATATCAATTGATTGAAAGCGGTGAAATTAGAAAACCAGAAACTATTGTGGAAGAAATAGTACGAGATATTTAATTAAGAAAAAGTTATTTTAGTTTTTGTGCCCCTAAGCATTTTTAATCCACACAAGTTAATTCTAGATCTAGTTGATTTAATGAACACTTTTCTTCCTGATGTGAGGAGACTTGAGGTAGCTTATTAGATTTATCTCAGTATGGGGAAGGGAACTTGGTTTTTTAAAGTGAATTAACTTTACCAACTAGGATCACTATACATGTCTTTTTTAGGATCTATCTTTAACAAGCATTGTTCAACAAATTTTTCAACTCTCATTAAGTCTTGTTCAAATATCGAATCAATTTCAAGTCTAAATATTTTACTGCTTCCTGTAATCAGCTCTATTTTAATTGATTCACCAGATTGCTTTGGGTATTCTGTTTTTAGTTTTCTAGTTATCATAAGATTTATATAATAATTTTCTTTCAAGTCCAATCTAAAACTGCTTTCAGTGCTTAAAACCCACATGTTTTCCTTTGTTTCGTCATATATCTTTTTATTGTAAGTTGCTTCTGAATCTAGCATCGTATTATTAAATATCTCAAATAAAGGTTTGATTTTACCTTCTATCGCATCAGTAATCTCCTTTAATCTTTCCAAGCTTTCATTGGCATAATCAATTTGAGCCAACCTTTCTTTTTCTTGATTTGTTTGTTCTTTTAATAGGGAATTTTCCTGCTGTTTCTTTATTTTTAAAAGCTGTTCTTTAAAATTGCTCATGATTTAATTATATCAAAATACATCAAAAAACAATATTACAATAATTATATCGTGCCCTCACCAAGAATCCACGACTCAATCGCTAACGCTCTTTCGCTGTACTAGGAGGGTGTTTTACACTCTCGCGTCGCCCTCTTCGAGGACTAGGCGGGTACTTCGTACTCTCCGTCGGAACTTAATAAGCTGATTGCTTGTTGCGAGAGTAGCAGAGAAAACAACTGTACTTGCAGTCCACTTGTTTCCTCTGGTGCCCTCACCAAGAATTGAACTTGGATTTAAGGTTTAGGAAACCTCCGTTCTATCCGTTAAACTATGAGGGCTTTAATGAGTTGTATTATACTGCAGATTTTAATCTTGGATGACTATATCAAAGTGATATAATTACTTTTGCGTAATAGTTATTTTTTTAAATAAAGGAATTATGATTAATCCAGAAACTTTCAAACCCACTAGTTATAGCGAACAACAATATTTAGCCTTTAAAAGAAATGTTGAAGTGCCAGTGACACTTGAAAATGTCAAAATAATTGCCACTTCAATTCTTGAAGCCAGACTAAAGAAAATCCAATGCACTTCACTTAATGGTAGAGAAATCAATGAAATTTTAGACGAAATATATTTAATTGAAGATGAATTAGAGAGTCGAAAAAAAGCAGAAGCTTCAACAGAAGAAAAATAACCACAGCTTTTTCCTTAAAGTCGGAGTGACAGGGCTCGAACCTGCGACCTCGGCGTTCCGAACACCGCGCGCTAGCCATCTGCGCTACACTCCGTTTTTCAGACTGAATTTACTCTTAACTTATTTTAAATCAATGACGTATAAATTATTCGGCGAGTCAGGACTAAAGCTAGTTTTGATCACTAATTTACTACCATCTGGCCAAGGATATACGAAATTATTGGCAAAAGGTCCTGAGTAGACAGTAGTTTTGTTCTGACCGTCATATTCCATGATTTTGATTTTGCCTTCTTCTACAAAAAGCAAATGCTTAGAATCAGGAAACCATTGTATGGTGTTTAATTGTGCAGCGGTGTAATAGTTAGCAAAACTGAGCGCCGTTGAGAAATTATCAGCTCTTTGCAGGCGATTAAAAGCAGTAGGAGAGGCTTCTAGTGACTTAGCAACGGCTTCTTCTAGGTCATCAGCTAAAATGATCTTTTCTGTATTAATTTTGTCCGCAACTTCGTCATTTAAAGTGGCTGTGTCCGTAGCATTTGAGTCTGTTTGATTTAACAAATCGGGGAGAGCAGCTACAGTAGCAACCTTGAAGTTTTTATCTTCTTCGCGATCATAAACATAAATTGCTCCTGGTTCCAAAGTGCGCGCCTCTGCTTGAGTATTAGTAGCAGGGACTGGTGGAACAATATCTTCAGCCAAAGTAACAGAAGCAGTGGCAGTGTAAAGCAAGCGTTTTTTATCTGGCGAAAGGTAAACGTTTTTGGCAGAATTTTTAGTCAACTCTAAGATTTCTTTGGGGAATTTAGCTAAAAATTGTCTCTCACGTAAATAAATTTCTTCTTCCCACTGAGCTAAAATGTCTTTTTTCTGAAAACTAATATCTTTTTGTTCAGATAAGTTAATTTTTTTATCAATGCTAACCAAAAATTCTTTGTTTTTTGCCAAAATAATGAACTCTGTGCTGTCAGGTGCCCAGATAATTTGCGCATTCATTAAATCCAAGTCCTCAAGATTATCGGTAACTTGTTTGGGGCCACTTTGCAAAGAAAGGAAATTACTATTTAAATCAAGAACATAGAAGCCATTTTTTAATTGAGAACTGGCTTGATTAGTGAAAAAAAGAACTTTTTGACCATCAGGTGAAGGATTAACATTATCAATGCCAGTAAAAGTAAGGGGAGTGATGCTAGGGGCAGATGGAAAAAGCAAGGCATTGCTTTGAGTAACTAATTCACTTTGTACAGTCAAAGCTTTATACCAAGGAGAATAACCTTCTTTAATAATTTTGACTTGATATGTGTCTGGTTCTAAATAAA
>CAZBVY010000055.1:0-4458 GCA_964495475.1 uncultured Pseudomonadales bacterium | reverse complement strand
TCAATAGCGGTGCGAATATTACGTACCAAAAAAGGTCGACATGTTTTAGTTAAAAACAAAGTTTTTTCTTTAGCACGTGGACGGAGTCTTAAATAATCCAAAATGGCTTTTTTAGCGGCAGCGTTGAGAGGAATGCGACGAGCTTCTCTGGAATTTTGAGCTTGAATATAAATTAATTCTCTTTCCAAATCGATATCGGTCATTTGCAAAAAAGCTAATTCACTAATACGCATGCCTGTTTGTAATAAAATTTCAACAATAGCATGCATGCGAGCATCGGCACGACAAGAATCGCGCAAAGCACGATATTCTAAACGAGACAAAATTCTAGGAGGAGTTTGGTCAAATTTGGGTTGACTAATATCCTCAGTAGGATTACTGTCAACTAAACCTTCACTAACACAAAAACGAAAGAAGGCTTTAATAGAATTAATTTTTCTAGATATAGATTTACTAGTGTATCTTTGTTTTTTAAGTAATTCTTTAAAAGATTCTAGGTCTTCTGCTACAACTTCAGAAAGTAAATTTTTTGATCTTTTACTTAAAAAGTCTGTTAGTTGTTCAATGTCTTTGCTATAAGCAATTACAGTAGCATGAGCTTTACCATTGGCTCTCAAGCTCTCTGTAAACTTTGCTTGCGCATCAAGTAAATTTGTGTGCATAATTAACTTACCCTAATTAGGACAGATAATTTAAATTTCTAAAATAATAGAGTCTTATAATATCATAAATTAGGTTCATAAACAAGTGTTATAAGTTTTATAAAAGCATCAAAATGGATAAAAAACAATTTGAAAAAATACTCAGCCATCCCTTGTTTCTTGGTATTTTTACCTGTTTATGTTTATTGGGAATTATTTCTTTGCGAGAAAGTAGTAAACAAGCAATTGTTTCTAAAGAAAGCATTCAAAAATTGGAACAAAGCACTGAAATTATTGAGCAAGAATTAATTAAAGAACAAAAAAAGATTGATGAAAAACAAGAAAAAATTGTTTTGGAAAAAATTATGCGCAATGAACTTTTGCAAAAAAAAGAAGGTGAAATTATTTTACAGATTCCTGAAAAGGAAAATAGCAATAATCACGATGATAATCTAGAATCTCAGTCAAGTGGACCATTAAAAGAATGGAAAAAATTATTTTCTTTCCAAAAAAATTATTGAAATTTTAATAATAATAAATTGGGTGAAAAGTAATGAGCTTGAAGGATTAACAAGAAATTAAAAAAATAGATTAATAAAAAAATTAAAACCACATATTTTTGCCTTTTATTCCATAAATTTTCTAAATTGACGGCTAAAGCAATTAAAAACATCAAGCCAACAATCTGTAAATTTCTGACATGAAAAATTGATCCCCAAACAAATGAACTTAAAAAAGCTAGTAACCCAGAAATTGAACCTGCCAAAATAAAAAATTGAGCGAATTTTTTCTCAAGAACAAAGCTTAAGAAAATTCCAAACAAACTAAAAAACAAAAATAAAATACTAATCAAAATATTGGTATGTGAACCCAAAAAATAAGGCAAGAAAAAATTTGGAGTCGCAAAACGCGCTGACCAGCTAATTGCCTCTATTCCATTTTTATAAGTGGTTAGTAGTGTCGGTATCCAAAAAGCAAAGATAATCCAAGCAGAAATAACATTAATCAAACCAATTCTTTTCTGCTGAGAATATCTCAGTGCTTGATAAAAAAGCCAAAGAGTCAAAGGAATAAAATACCAAAGAAAAGCATAGTCAAAATATAAACCGCAAATGTTAATTACTGAAAATAAAAATATTTTACGTGTTTTTAAACTGTACCAAGAAGTCAAAATTAAAGTGATTACTCCAGTATACATGCGAGCCTGCCAATCAAAAATTATAAAATATCCAGAGAAAACGTATAAAATTAATAAGAAATAAGCCAATCTTTTTTGTTTAACTAGAATTGCAAGCTTATAAAACAAAAAGGAATTTAGAAGATAAAAAATCAAAGTGCTGCATCTTAACCAAAACAAATTGCTAGAGATCAGGGACCAAAGTTTCAAAAAAAGATAATATCCAAATGGATGTGTTGCATCAAATTTGCCACTTATTAGTTCTAAAAAAGACAATTGAATGTGATTTAAGGTAAAAGCTTCATCTATCCAGATGGGCAAATCTAAAACTAAAAACAACCTAAAACAAAAGCCAACTAAGACAATTGAAAAAAGAAGTAAAATTTCTTTTTGTCTAAACATGCTTTTAATTCTAACATTACAATAAAAAAAATCTGGCGTTGGCCAGATTTTTTATTCATGTTGCGGAACTAGGAGTCGAACCTAGCCTGTGGGATTATGAGCCCCACGTGCACCGTACACTATCCCGCGTGTTAGGGAGCTATTGTAACAAAATAAGCTAGCATTATCAAGCAAGCTACGATAAAATACAGAGTTGTCCATAAAATAAGGCGGGATAGCTCAGTTGGTTAGAGCATCGGATTCATAAACCGAAGGTCCTGAGTTCGACTCTCAGTCCCGCTACTTTAGAAGAGTTTCTTTTTGGAAAAAATCTCGCACAAGATCATTAAGCGTTGCACCTATTCTTGTAAATAAAATTCCCTCCTGTGGACTTCCATCATCATTTATTGGAACTTGAATATTTTGATTAAATCGATGTATTTGAAAATCAGTGCCCCTAGTTGCAATGAATATTTTAAAAACCAATGAATTTGTGAGTTCATTTTTACCTAGACAAGATAATACTAATTCATTCGTCTCATTTAAATGAATTTGGATTTTAGCCCTGTTAATATCTTTAGAGTCAACATGTTCAAAACGCGGATTATCTATGGGAAAAGAATTTTGAATAATTTGCAAAACACTTTCCATTTCTTCACTCCAAGGAGGAAGAGCTAAAAACCTAGGTTTTTCACTTTTTGATTGATCAAATTCTTGCATATACTTTGATTTTAAATTAAATTTTTCTGATTGATAATCAATAAAAAAGCCTCCTTTTTAAGAGAGGCTTTTTTAGTTAAAAACAAAATAATTTTTACATCATCCCAGGCATACCACCACCCATACCAGACGGCATAGAAGGTTCATTTTTCTTTGGTGCATCAGCTACTAAACATTCGGTGGTTAAAATCATTGACGCTACTGAAGCGGCATTCTCCAAAGAAGCAATTGCAACTTTAGCTGGTTCAATGACACCGGCTTTGAGTAAGTCTTCGAATTGATTAGTCAAAGCATTAAAACCCCAATTATCCTGATTCTTGGCTTTAACCTGGCCAACTACCCAACCAGCATCTTCGCCGGAATTAATAGCCAACATGCGAAGTGGCTCTTCTAACACTGATTTGATTAAATCCACTCCAGCTTGTTCATCATCAGAATCTGTTTTAATTGCATCCAAAGCCTTGGCAGCTTTAATCAAAGTGACTCCACCACCTGGAATAATACCTTCTTCGATAGCAGCTTTGGTAGCACCTTTAGCGTCTTTAACTCTTTCTTGAAGATTCTTCATCTCAATTTCGGTGGATGCGCCAACTTGAATCACGGCAACGCCACCGGTTAATTTAGCTTTACGTTCTTGAAGTTTCTCAGTGTCAAAATCTGAAGTAGAAGCTTGAATTTGTTTTTCAATTTGAGCGACACGAGCATCAATATCTGCTTGTTTACCATGACCGCCAACGATTCTGGTGCTATCTTTACTAGAACGCACGCTATCGGCCTGACCAAGATCAGCAATAGTCGCATCAGTTAATTTACGACCAGTCTCAGCACTAATCAAATTGGCTCCGGTAAGAATAGCAATGTCTTGCAACATTTCTTTACGACGATCACCAAAACCTGGAGCTTTGACTGCTAAGCATTTGAAAGTACCGCGCAATCTATTGACCACTAAGGTGGTGAGAGCTTCGCCTTCAATTTCATCAGCAATAATCACCAACTCACGGCTTTCACCAACTACCGCTTCGAGTAAAGATAAAATGTCTTTAATATTGGAAATTTTTTGATCAGTTACCAAAATATATGGTTTTTCACTAATCGCTTCCATATGATCGGCGTCAGTCACAAAATATGGAGAAGCGTAACCTTTATCAAATTCCATACCCTCTTTATGTTCAATAGTGATCTCCATGGTCTTGCCTTCTTCGACTTCAACTACGCCATCTTTGCCAACTTTTTTAAGAGCTTCAGCGATCTTAGCGCCAATGATACTATCTTGAGCAGAAATAGTAGCCACTTTTTCCCAATCTTCTTCTTTGACGTCGGTAGCTAATTTTCGTACTTCAGTGACAACAGCCTTAACCGCTTTATCAATACCACGTTTCATAATCATCGGATTAGCACCAGCAACCACCTGTTTCATACCTTTCACAGTAATTTGTTGAGCCAAAAGAGTTGAAGTGGTAGTGCCATCACCAGCAACATCATTGGTTTTATTAGCAGCTTCTTTAACCAAAGCGGCGCCCATATTTTCAAATGGATCTT
>CAZBVY010000054.1:0-4490 GCA_964495475.1 uncultured Pseudomonadales bacterium | reverse complement strand
CAATTATAGTTACCGGTGATCAAGACTCTTTTCAATTAGTAGATAATGATACCCATATTTGGATGCCAGCCAGAGGCAAGCAAAAAGGTGACATTGAATACGACAGTGCGATGGTAGAAAAGAAGCTTGGTATTACTCCTAAACAAGTGATCGACTTAAAAGCCTTAATGGGAGATAACTCTGATAATATTCCTGGAGTAAAAGGGATTGGTCCAAAAACCGCAGCCAGTCTCATTCAAAAATTTAATAGTCTTGAAAAGATTTATGAATTTTTAGAAAAAAATCCAACTGGTAACGAATTAATTAAAGGAGCTTTGTTAACAAAATTGATTGATGGCAAAGAATTAGCTTTTTTAAGTAAAGAATTGGCTACGATTGAATGCAAAGCACCAATCGATTTTGATCTCGAAAATTGTCGTGTTACCGCTTATGATAAGAACAAAGTGATTGAGATTTTTAAAACTTTAAATTTCAAATCTTTAATTAATTTCTTGCCAAAAGATGCTTTTGAAACATCAGTTCAAGAAGCTTTGTTTTAAAAAATTTTATATGAAAAAAAAACCTCTAAAAATTGCTTTAGTTCATGATTATTTGAGGGAATATGGTGGGGCCGAACGTGTTTTAGAAGCATTACATGAATTATTTCCAAAAGCTCCTGTTTACACTGCTTTTGTTGATAAAGAAACTTTGGGAAGAAACTGGCAGGCTTTTGCTAATTGGGAAATTCATCAAAGTAAATTGACTAAATTTCCTTTATATAAAAAACTTTTTTCACCAATGCGCATTTTCGCTAAATGGGCTTTTGAACAATTTGATTTAAGTGAATATGATTTAGTGATCAGTTCTTCCAATGCTTATTTTGCCAAAGCCGTTAAAGTTCCCAATGGTATTCATTATTGTTATTGTCATACCCCTCCTAGAGTTTTATATGGTTATAGTGCCAAAAGTAACTGGCAAGCTAATCCGCTGACTCGTTTTGCTGGAAATTTGCTTAATCATTTTGTTAGACAAATGGATTTCAAATCAGCACAAAACCCAGATTTTTTTATTGCTAATTCAAATGAAACAGCCATGCGTATTAATAAATTTTATAAAAGGAAAAGTGTTGTAATCAATCCACCAATTGAACTTTATGACAACGCAAAAAGTTTTTTTGATCATTTAAATAAAAAAACACTTGCAGATTTGAATAAGAAAAAAAATAATTCTTATTATTTGTATGTTAATCGTTTGGCTTTAGCTAAACATCCAGAAATTGCTATTCAAGCTATAAATCAATTAGATCTTAATTTGAAAGTAGTTGGTGATGGCTCTATGTTAAAAGATCTGAAAGACATAGCTGGTAATAAAATTGAATTTTTAGGTGCAGTAAGTGACCAACAATTAATAGAGCTTTATAAAAATGCTAAAGCCCTAGTTTATCCAGTAGAAGATGAAGATTTTGGTATGGTGCCCATCGAAGCAATGACTTTTGGTACTCCAGTAATAGCACATTATTCTGGTGGTCCTAAAGAAACAATAATTGAAGGAGAAACAGGAATATTTTTTCAAGATTTAAATACAAAAGGTTTAATACAAGCAATCAGCAATTTTGAGAATAATTTCGTTGGTGATGCTTTAAAAATTCATCGATCAACTGATAAATATTCAAAAATGGCTTTTGTAACAAAACTGAAATTTTTATTAGATATTTAGTTTTTAATTAATTTAATTTTTGCCACTTCATTAACTGGCATAAAAACTTCTGTTTTTAGAACAGCTGCGTCAGTAGCGATTTGTTGGTTTTGTTTAGAGCCACCTAAGAACTCTTTATTTAAAGTATAAGAACCTGGTTCAATATTTAAGAAAGTAATGGGAACCATTTCACTGTGCGAAGCTTTGGAATCGAAATTGGCAATAATCATTTCTGTTTCTCCCTTATCATTTTTACCAGCCAGAGCTTTGACCCAGGAACCTAGACCCGTGATTTGTAAACGTTGATCAGCAATGCTATCTAACATTTTTAAAGCACGATAGCGTGGTTTGCTGTTAGCTCCAAAATCATTATGGGTGAACATACCCCAGCGTCCCCAATAAGTTTTACCTGCTGGATCTTTACCGTCTTGAATTTCAAAAGCGAAAGCTCTTTCAACGCGATTGCTCATAGAAATTGCGCCAGCCACAGTGTGTGCGGCTCCGTATTGAGAATCATAACCAGCATTATTATTACTGTCGTGACCCCATTCAGTAATTTGAAATTCTAAAGTAGGCTCTAATTGTGGATATTCTTGGACCCATTGTCTAGCTAAATCCATATCTTCAGCGAATTGATCCAAATTAGTACTATAACGATGCCAAGAAAAGAAATCGCAACGCCATCCATTAGCAACACAACCTTTAGCCCAAGCATCAAACCAATTTTTATAAAGCGCTGTGATCGCTGGTCCACCTAATTTAAATGGCAAAGCTCCTCTAGCATTTTTAGCTCCAGCACTGGCATATGCATAGAGAGTTAAATAATTTTTATCACCATAATATTTAAAAGAACCAAAAAGATCTGGTTCATTCCAAACTTCATAGTAAACATCACGAATACCCTTGGTACCACTCACGTGTTCAATGGTTTTTTGTACCACTAGTTGCCAATCAGCCCAATTAGTGGGGTAAGCTAAAATGTCTCCAGAAGAGATTGCTGGAGGCATATAACTTAAGGCTATATAAGGTTTAGCACCAGTTTTGACAATGTCATCAATAATCAAATCAAACTTAGTCCAGTTAAAAGTAACATTCCCTGGTCCTCCTTGAACAATCTCATAAAAATCATAAATATGATCCAAACGAATATATTCAGGTTTGAGAGCAGCTACTTGTCCGGTTAATTTATCAATGCGCCAATTATGATCTTCACCACCCTGAGCCAAATTTCTCCAGGGTCTAGGCATTGGACCAAGAATAGCTTGAGTGTCGACAATTAAATTGGCAGGAACGCCACTAGCTTGTCCAAAAAATTCTCTCACTACTTTGATTTGCCAAGCTCCGATCATTACTCCACTAATTAAAAACAAAAGTATGATGAAGGAAAAAAATACTTTTCTTTTCTTTTTTAGTCTGGGATTGATAGGATAAGTATTACTCATTAAATTAATAGTAGCAAAAAACCAGGGTCTTGTCTTATTTGCTTTGTCTATTTATAATTCTCCCCATATGGGAGGTCAGTCTCTACACGTCTCTATTTCAGCTGAAACAATTTTCCGTATTTTCGGGTTGGAGATTAGTAACTCAATTTTCACTAGTGTGATTGTGAGCACATTCTTAATTGTTTTCGCAATTTTATTTAATAAATATAAATTTAAAATTACAAATAATCCTGGTTCATTGCAAAATTTTGTTGAAATGATTGTTGAGGCTTTATACAATTTTGTTTATTCAATTACTGAAAACACTAAAAAAACTATACTGTTTTTTCCAATCATTGCTACTTTTTTTATTTTTATAATCTTGAATAACTATGTGGGTTTGTTACCTGGAGTGGGTTCGATTATGGTAGAAAAACAAGCCACTGCAATTGTTAATCATACGCCAGAACAAGTTGTTGTTGACCAACACGAAGAAGAGATTGCTGAGGAAGCTCATGCCCCCATGGCTCCTTTATTTAGAGCTGCTACTGCTGATTTAAATACGACTTTAGCTTTAGCGATTATCTCAGTAACATTAACTCAAATTTTTGGTATTTCTCATCTTGGTTTATCTTATTTTAAAAAATTTCTTGATTTTTCAAGTCCAATTAATTTTGTAGTAGGTATCTTAGAGACAGTACTTGAATTTGCCAAAATTATTTCTTTTGCTTTTAGATTATTTGGCAATATTTTTGCTGGTGAAGTTTTATTAGTAGTGATGACTTATTTAATTGCCATTGCCGTACCAGCTCCATTTTATGCTCTAGAGCTTTTTGTAGGCTTTATTCAAGCTTTGGTTTTCTCAAT
This sequence comes from uncultured Pseudomonadales bacterium, assembly GCA_964495475.1. Classification (GTDB taxonomy): domain Bacteria; phylum Patescibacteriota; class Microgenomatia; order UBA1400; family PJMF01; genus UBA1364. The sequence goes on along the minus strand of CAZBVY010000054.1, from coordinate 528 downwards.
GTTATCTTTGATTTTCTTTAACTTAGCAACTAAAGGCCATCACGAAGAAAGTCATGAGGTAGCTAAAAATTAATAGTAATTTAATAATTAAAATTAAAAATAAAATAAAAAAAGGAGTTTTTATGCAAGATTTAGCAGTTGGTTTGGCAATGGGCTTGGGCGCTTTAGGTCCAGGTATCGGTATTGGTATTTTAGTTTCAAAAGCACTTGAAGCTATTGGTAGAAACCCAGATGCCAGTAATAAAATTCAAACCAATATGATTTTGGGTATGGCTTTCGCTGAAGCAATCGCTATTTATGCTTTAGTTGTAGCCTTGATTATTAAATTTGTTTAGTGCTATTTAGCAAAGGAATTTAACCTATGGATATACAATTAGCACAAATTATTTTTCAAGCTATTAATTTTGGTTTAGTGTTATTTGTCTTAACTCGTTTCATTTACAAACCAGTTCTTAAACTACTTGAAGATCGTAAGAAAAAAGTTGCAGAAGCAGCTAAATCTTCCAACGAAATTTTACAAGAAAAAGA
>CAZBVY010000053.1:0-4599 GCA_964495475.1 uncultured Pseudomonadales bacterium | reverse complement strand
GTCCCACACTAGCTTCAATTTCAGCTTCACTATAACCCATAATTTCAAAGGTTTTTCTCAAAACTTCTGGATCATGAGCTCTGATACTACCCCCACCAGCCTCATAGCCATTACAAACTAAATCATATTGAGCAGTAATGATTTTGCCAATATTGCGACCGTTTTTATGATCTTCTAAAGATTCTGGAATAGGACTCGAAAAAGGATTGTGGGTAAAAGTCCAACCACTCTTACCATCACGCACTTCAGCAATGTCTTTTTTATCAACTTTTTTGAAAAAAGGAAAATTAATTACCCAAGCAAAAGATAAAAGATTAGCTTCTTTTTCTTCTTGAGTTCTTAAGTCAAATTTATCAGCGCCATACTTAGCAATAGCATCTTCATAAGAAATGACTGGAAAATTTTCATCTTTTAGTTTGCCACCAACTTTTTTAACAGCAAATTTAACAATTTCTTCAACATTTTTCATTACTTCTTTTTGAGTCACAAAGCTCATCTCTAAATCAAGTTGAGTAAATTCAAAACCTCTATCTGCACGCAAATCTTCATCACGAATACAGCGAGCGAATTGATAATAATTTTCCACACCAGCGGTCATTAGTAACTGTTTATATTGTTGCGGGCTCTGAGGTAGAGCATAAAATTTTCCAGGATTAAAACGAGAAGGCACAATAAAATCACGAGCGCCTTCCTTGGTAGATTTAGTTAACATGGGAGTTTCTACTTCTACAAAATCTCTTTTTTCTAATTGTTCACGTAGAGCTTGATAGAATTTAGAGCGTAAACGGATAATCTTTTGCATTCTTTCACGACGCAAGTCTAAGTAACGATATTTGAGTCGCATTTCTTCATTGACGTCACGACCATCTCCTTCAACCAAAATTGGAAGTTCATTGGCTCTATTTAAAATCTTATATTCTTCAACAAAAATTTCTATAGAACCGGTTGGTAAATTTGGATTAACCATTTTTTCACCACGGGCATTAATTTGACCAATAAGCTCTACTACCGACTCAGTACTTAAATCGCTTAACTTACCACCAATACCGACTGCCTGAATTTTGCCAGTTCTATCTCTTAAATCGATGAAGGTCACTTTGCCATGATCGCGTTTGCTATCCACCCAACCACACAGACGAACTGTTTGGCCAATTTTTTGAAGTGAGTCGATAACAAGAGTTCTTTGCATAGATAAAAAGTATTATAACTGAAAAATCAAAAGATTTTGGTGGCGCCTCGCGGGCGCCACCAAAGATTGGGGGGTTGAACACCTAAGCAACTATTTGTTGCCTTTTTTGTTTCGGTGTCCTTTTTTCTTTTTCTTTTCTTTTTTCACCGATGAGACCCCTCCTTTTTAAAAATTTCCTCTTTTCAAAGACTAGAACGCTTTGTTCTAGCTTTAAAAAAAACGAGGATCTTTAAATTTCAAAAACTTTAAAATTTTTAAAAACTAAAGATCCTAGTTAAAAATAAAGGATTTACCTCCGGCCCGATAAAGGCCGGAGGCTTTTTGGGTTTTAGGAAGAATTAGCATTCTTTTTTACTCCACCTTTTTTGGCTTTCAGCACCGGGCAATCGCTTGGTGCATGATGTTGTCCACAGGCTGGACACCTAGGACTTTTTGCGTTTTTCAAAGAAGAGTTTTTTTTATTCTTACACACGTCTTTCCTCCTAAAAAAATTTCCCTTCGAAACTAAAGCGCCATGCTCTAGTCACAAAGGGTCTCTTTAATTTTCAAGTATTAAAAAATTAAAAACTAAGGAGAAATTATCAATTTGTTAAAGATCCAAGATACAAAAAAACCCGCTTCTTAAGGCGGGGCTTGTTTTTGTTTTTTATTTATTTTTCTACAACAAAACTACCCCGCAACGTTCTTACGCAAAATAATTAAGAAAAAGTGGGAGTAATTTATAATTGACGACATGTTAAAACATTTTAAATATCATCTGGTATTTACACAAGTATCAATTTTAAAGAAAATTTGGTAAGACTGCTATACTTTAATTAAATGAAAATAAAAAACCTCATTTTTATTTGTTTATTATTGTTACTAGCCAGTTGCTCCTCTTTTATTATTGCCTACTTTTATTTAAAAAACGAAAAAACACCTTTAATAAATGATCTTAGTCATCAGAAAAAAATTGAAAAACCCCTACCATTACTACAATATTCTTTTAAGAATTTAAGTCAAAAAGAGTTTGTAATTAAACAAGGCTTACAAATTGAAAAAATTCTTAGTGAAGATGCGAAAACAGGTACTTATGTGTTACTTTTCAAATACGAGAGTCAAGGTAGAAATATTTCCGGAGCACTCAACGTTAAAATTGATAAGGAAACTAAAGTATCTGCCAAACAACCAGTAATTATTATGTTGCGAGGCTATGCACCAATAGAAAATTACTATTCCGGACTTGGCACAAAAAACGCCGCCACAGTTTTTGCAGAAAATGATTATATAACCTTAGCTCCAGATTTTTTAGGTTTTGGAGAAAGTGATGCTGAACCAAGCGATACTTGGGAAGCAAGATTCATTAAAACGGTTAACGTCATTGATTTAATTAAAACTATTCAAATTTTTCCAGAAATAGATTTAAGTCAACTTGAAAATTTTCCCATTAAAAAAATTGCCATCGATCCAAACAAAATTGGTATCTGGGGACATAGTAATGGTGGACAAATCGCCATTTCAGTTCTGGAAGTCATAAACAGTAATTTACCAACCACCCTTTGGGCACCAGTTTTAGCACCTTTTCCTTACTCTGTTTTATATTTCAGTGATGAATATGAAGATGAGGGTAAAGAAACTCGCAAATATTTGTCACTTTTTGAAGAAGACTACGATGTCTTTGATTTTTCTATTAGTAAACATCTGGATCAACTTAATGGACCAATTCAAATCCAACATGGTACCAATGATGATTCAGCTTTGGTTTCTTGGACAGAAGAATTTTTAGCTAAAGTCGATTTAGAAAATGAGCGTCGCGCCACTGACAGTAGCGTGGAAAGTAAAAAACCCTCAATTGAAATTGATTTTTATAAATATTCAGGTGCCAATCATAATCTACAACCCAATTGGAATGAGGCGGTACAAAAAGACTTAAATTTTTTCAAAAAATATTTATTTGATTGATAATTTGATAAATCAAGGTGTCAAAAGCTTGGGTTTCTCACCATCCTCTAACAATTCTGCAGAACTGCCACGATATTGCTCAATTTTAGCAATTTTCTTTTCCATTTGTCTTTTTCTGGTGGTCGAAAGCGTTTCATAATTCTTTTGCAAAGCCTCAATACTTCTGCCAAATTTAGAAAATTCATCGTCAAACTTAAGCCATTCTGTCGCAAAAGCATCAATGTGTTTAATAACTTCTTTAATTTTTTTACCAACCATAAAATTTCGATAACTTTCCATCACCGTGCGAGCCACAATTAAAAAACTAAATGGTGAACAAACAATTACTTTTTTTGCCAAGGCCTCGTCAATAATATCTGGGAACTTTTGATTGATAAATGAAAACAAAGCTTCGTTAGGCACAAACATAATTGCATAATCCAAAGTATCGTTTTCAGGGGAAATGTAAGCCGCAACCTTATCTACTTTGATTTTTAGATCTCTTTTAAATTGCTGAATATGACTTTGTTTTTCACCCTGGTCATCGGTCATCGACATTTTTTGCACTTCCTGATAAGGAAATTTCACATCAACCGGCACATTACGATGATCTGGTAAAAGCAAAGTAATATCTGGTTTCATACCAGAATCTCCTAATTTAGATTGACGTAAATAATGAATACCTTCTTGTAGACCATTAGCCTGCAATAAATCTTCAATAATACGCTCTCCCCACGCTCCGCGAGTTTGATTGTTAGATAGCACCTTGGCTAATTGTTCTGTAGAAACTTTCAATTCTTTGGTTAATTGGCGATGTTCTTCAACAGCGGTTTTAACACTGCTAATTTTATCGATTTGCTCTTTTTCAATTGAACGAATTTCTTTTTGTTGATCACCCATTTCCTGACGAAGATCTTTAATCATTTTTTCAATCGCCATTTGTTTATTAGTTAAATCGTTTTTAATAAGATCTTTTTCTCCCTGCAAGATTCCCTTACTTTGTACAGCAATTTCATTAGAAGCCATACCAAAAACTTTGTGCACCATGTCTTCTAGTTGCTCACTAGATTGACCACTAATTTTTTCTTCTAAAAGCTTTTTTATTAGAAAATAAAAGCTGGCTAAGAAAGCAATAAATAAAAGCGATAAAAGTAAAAGGGTAGTAGTGTTCATACAAAATTAGTATACTAGAATAATGGACAAGAACCAAGCTAGATCCAGATTGAAACCAAAAAAACCACCTTTCTTCAAGAAATACTTAAATTATATTTATTGTTTAATTATCGCTTTGGTTATTTATTTTTTATTCTATTTATTGATTAGCAGAATTTATCCTGCTCAAATACAAAATTTTTTATTTAAAAATAGTTATTTGCCTTTCTTTTTTATTCTCTTTTTTGCTAATTTTTTTCTTTTGACCTTTATTTTTTTAAATAAAAAAATTGGTTTAATAAGTAGTTTTTCAATTAACTTAATTTTATATTTTAAGA
>CAZBVY010000052.1:0-4715 GCA_964495475.1 uncultured Pseudomonadales bacterium | reverse complement strand
CTCTCCTCTTGCACCCACAACAAAACTGCCATATATTGTGTTGGTAATGTCAAAAAAATTTTCCCCTTATCAAAAATTACTTAAAGAAATTTTAGATGAAGGTGCTCAGGGCAAAAGTCAACAAGAAGTTGATACTATTAGCAAAATTGCTCCTACTCCCCTACACTTCAAGTTAAGCGATGGCTTTCCGATCATCACAGAGCGCAAGATTAGCGAAAAAATGTGGAAAGGGGCAATTGGTGAAATTATTGGTTTTATTAATGGCGCTCGTACTCAAACTGAACTAGAAAAATATGGCTGTAGTTGGTGGAAATCTTGGGTGACGGAAGAAAAATGTAAGAAACGTGGTCTTGAAACTGGTGATTTGGGACCAGGTTCTTACGGCGCTGCTTTTCACGATTTTCCAACTGCTGATGGAGGAACTTTTAATCAATTTAAAGAAATCATTGAACAAATCAAAGAACTTCCTCACCTCAAAACTCATTTTATCAGTCCTTGGATTCCTCAATACACCATTCGTGGCAAAGGCAAGCAACAAAAAGTGGTGGTTTGTCCATGTCATGGCTGGATTCACATCCGCGTTATTAATAATAAATTAACTTTGCACATGTTCCAGAGATCAAGTGACGTGCCAATCGGTCTTCCAGCTAACCTCGCTCAATATGCCGCCCTAACCATGATGCTCGCCGAAGTTACTGGCTATGAAGCTTACGAGTATATTCATAGCTTTTCTGATGCTCATATTTTCGTTGACCAAATTAATCACGTTAAAGAATTACTCAAACGAGAACCTCGTCCACTACCAAAAATGATTCTTAAAAACAAGAAAAAAAATCTTTTTGATTATCGCGTAGATGATTTTGAATTAGTTGATTACAATCCTCATCCAGGTATGTGGGATATTCCAGTTGCGGTTTAAAACACTGCATAGAAAATAAAGATGAGTAAAAACAAAAACGATTTTATTAACATTAATAATTCACGAGAAAAAGACCAAATTGAAGTAATGCAAAAAATTGCTGACCAGGCTCATTGCCCTTTTTGTGAAGAAAATTTACGGCTTTATCATAAAGAACCAATTTTGAAAGAAAGTAAGTATTGGCTGGTCACTAAAAATCAATGGCCATATAAACATACTAAATATCATTTTTTACTTATTTATAAAAAACATGTTACCAAGCTAGAAGAATTAGAAACAGAGGCTGGGAGTGAACTCTTTGATTTAGTTAAAGAATTAGAAAAAGAATATCAATTCGAGGGCGGTGGTTTTTCAATGCGTTTTGGCGACACTGATTTTTCAGCTGGAACTGTCAATCATTTACATGTGCAACTGGTGATACCAGATGCCATGGCCAAAGATTTTGAACCAGTTAAGATTAAATTGGGTCTACAATGGGAACGCCGTAAATAGTTAAGGCTAATTAAGACTATAGCAGTCTTTAACGATCGATCGCTCTTGTTCTAATTTTTCAATTTCAGCAAATTCAGCAACGGAAAATTTCACTAAAATTATTTCTACTCCATAACTCTGTAAAATTTCCAAACCATCCAAAACCGCATAACCTTTGGCATAATAAACTTTTTTAATGCCAGCAACAGCAATTTGTTTGGCGCAAACTGGGCAAGGAAAAGTAGTGACAAACATTTCTGCTCCATCCAAAGAAATACCTTTTTTAGCAGCTAAGGCAATTAGATTGGCTTCAGCATGAATTGAGCTACTAAAATCAGCACCAACACCAGAAGTAAAAGAAATTCTTGGATCACTGTTTTTATATTGCTGGTCTTCGTTTGGCAAATGTTTATTACAACTAGCCATAATAATTTTTTTATCTTTGATAAGAATGCTTCCCACGTGACGCCACCAATCACTACTCTTGCCAGCTTGTTTAAAAGCCTCAATCATTAGTTTTTGTTCAAATTCTTCTCTACTAATAGTTAAATTTTTAGGAATTTCATTTTGCTGACCCATGAGATTTTTGTCCCAACGCAAAAAAATTGATTCAAAAAATTTATTTTTAATATTGGCAAAAAATTTGTCAGCAATGAAATGCCCAATGTCATCATTGGTAAAAATTAGCTGTGTTTCTTCTGTCCTAGATAATGAAGAAGCAAATTGTTCTAATTTATTACTTTTAATTGATTTAACAATATTAAATATGTTCCATGATTTAATGGCTTGCGCAGTCAAAGATAAGTCCAAAACCCGAATATCTTTTTTTAAATATTCCAATTCTTCAAAATCCAAAAGGTCTTCTCTATCTAAAAGATAAAGATCGGCATGCTGATATTTTGTAAAAAATTCTTGATAACCACGATGTAAAACTGGCACATAAGCAAAAAGAATTTGTTTCATATTAAGCAGTTTTTAATTCCTCTAATACTTCTTCGATACTTTTGATCAATTTAGTGCGCATACGATCTTGAATTTTACGAGCCGTATTCATTTGCATCAAACGAATCTTGGCAGTGGTAGAAGTAGTCGCCATAGGATCAAGCACTACTACTTTGCCACAAATTTTTTCCAATTTTTTAATGGTTGCATCATCGTAAGTTTGAGCAGTGGCAATTAAAACATCCGGTTTAATCAGCTTAATTAAATTAAATTTAACCTCTCCCGCCTCTTTAAGCACCACATAATCCACACTACGTAGGTGAGTAAGCATTTCCATGCGCTCATCTTCTGGCACAATTGGTCGATTAGGACCCTTGCGATGACGAACTTTTTCATCACTATCAACCCCCACAATTAAAACATCGCCATAATCACGTGCTTTATCGCAGTAACGGGCGTGACCAATATGAACTAAGTCAAAAGAACCTTGAGTTAAAACTATTTTCTTTTTTTCTTGACGAAGTTGTTTAACAATAGGAGCAATATCTGCAGATTTTAAAATGATGTGTGCGCTAGAATTAGTCATAATCATGATAAAGAATAAGGCACTTCTCGTTTAAAAGCCATGGCCTGAATTCTTGCTAAAATTTTTTCTACTTCAACTTGTTTTTCTTTGGCAAAAAGTGCCGGAATTTTTGCAAAAGGAATTTTTTGATCAATTAAATGAACTAAAACTTGATCTGCTAGTTCATAGCTAAAACCTAATTCTGCCTCATCATTCTGCCCTTGCCACAAATCTGCCGACGGTTTTTTCTCTAAAAAAATTGCTGGCAAATTCAGTTCTTTGACCACTTGGCGCACTTGAGTTTTATAAAGATCGGCAAGTGGTTCAATGTCTGATGCTTCATCGCCAAATCTGGTGAAATAGCCAAGATAGTGTTCTGATTTGTTTTCTGTTCCCACCACTAAAGCATTTTTACTTTTGGCATAATCAAAAATGGCAATCATACGTACTCTTGCCATTACATTTCCCTTGCGCAACTTATCACTATCATCGATTAACAAAGATTTGCAAAGCGCATCAACCATAGAAGAGATATTAAGAATTTTCCTATTTTCGACAGGAATCTGCCAAAAATCCAATATTGTTTCAGCGTCATTCATCTCTTGTCGACCGTATGGCAATAAAATTGGCCAAATTTGATTTTTCGGTAAAGTTTGAACTAATAAGGATAAAGATAAAGCACTATCTATTCCTCCAGAAACACCAATGACTGCGTTTTTTTTGCCAGTATTATCAAAAGTTTTTTGTAAAAATTGAATAATTGAAGAAATTTGAGAAGAAAACTGCGAAGTGTTGGACATAAGAATTTTAAGTTAATGTTTTAATTTCCCAATTAATTTTAACATACTCTATCTGGCACTTTTAATTTTCACTCCAACCATGTCAATTTGATCAAAATCCTGACGAGCTAAGTCCCAAAATTTTTCTGATAGTTTTTGTGAATAAGTGCTGTAAACTCCTCGCCCCATAGCACTGCAAAGACGACGATCAAAATCTCTGATCTTATCTACTACTTTTTGACCAATTTGATGGAATTGTTCAGCGTGAAGATTTGGATCATGACGAAACAAATCATTAACTTTAAGAAAATCATCAAATAATTGACGATTTTCTGCCACCATTTTTTCATAATATTCGCGGTACTTTGTTTGCGCCATAGTGTTTCCTAAACAAAAAGCTTGTTATTTTTAATATATTCGATTACTTTAACATTCAATAAACCATCTAAACTAGATTTATTTAAAAGAGCTGTTCTAACTTGAGTAGATGAAACCTGCATTTGAGGAAAATCTTTTAAAGCAATCATCCCTTCATAAAATGGTTGAAAAGCAAAATCAATTCTTGGATAAACATAAAAAGGATATTTAGAAAGCATTAATTGATAATCATGCCAAAGGTGAAATTTCTCTAAGTTATCTGAACCAATTAAAAAAGAAAATTGATGTTGCGGATATTGTTTCGACAAAGCCTCAAGTGTGGCAAAGGTTTGGCTCTCTTCAGCTCTTTCCAATTCATATTTCTCTATGAAAATTTTGTCTTGTAAAACAGGATGTTTTTGACAAATCTCCTGTTTCATCAATTCAAGCATGGCTAAGCGATGTTCGTTGCTAACAAATTGCTTTGCAAAACTATGTTGTCCAACTGGTAAAAGCCATAATTGATCAAAAACCAAATTAGCAATTGATTTGCTTAGAACTTGCTCAATCATCAACTGATGACCTAAGTGTGGTGGATTGAAAGTCCCGCCAAAAACAATAATTTTCATTTCTTCTTGGCTTTGCTAGTTGTTTTTTTAGTTTTAACAACAGTTTTAGTTTT
>CAZBVY010000051.1:0-4834 GCA_964495475.1 uncultured Pseudomonadales bacterium | reverse complement strand
AGAACGTACGCTTTGGGAGCGTAAGGTCGCAGGTTCGAGTCCTGTCTCTCCGACAAATAAAAAAGACTGCTGCAAAGCAGTTTTTTTTATTTGTTTGGATGAGATATGAAAGAAAACCTGTGGTTCGCCTTATTGAGCTAAATAATGCACACAAACAAAGTGAGGAGCATTATGCTCAATAACTCTCGACTACCGTTGGAAAATATAGTAGAAGGAGAGATGTCTCTGGATCTCCGATAAAAAAAGCTTCTTATTGTAAATAATAAAAGAACATGGTTAAATATCAAGCAGATTGAAGAGCTGTTGCAGACAGCTCTTTTTTATTTATCTAATTATTTAAATTTGTAAAAACATTCAAAATTCTTTGTTGTGTTTAATTCAAAACGCTTTTTCTTAATAATTTTCCATATCGGTAAAAAATCAGAATTCTTAGATATTCTTCTTTCAGCTGCTAAAAAATAACCATAAGAAATTATGTCTGCTATTTCTAATCCCAGAAATTTAGATTTCTTATTAGGAAAAGAAATGGAATATAAATTATTTTTAAGATTATTAGAAAACTTTGTTAATTTTCCATTTTCATCAGTTTCTTTACAGAATTTTTCAGTTAATTCTAAAATCCTAATTTGATTAGAAGAAGATTCAAAACAAACTTCCAATGATCCTCCAGATGTAATTCTAAATTTTTTAATAAACTCATTATTATATTTTTCAAGTAAAAATTTATATGAAATATTTAAAGGATGATAATTATTTATATTATTAATCTGATAATTCTTAATAATGTTTTTTACTTCGCCTACTTGCTCTTTATAAAAATCAGCTACTGAACGATGAGGATATTCTGCACACCATATTTCCTTCATTTTTCTCAAAGTTGTTTCGTACGGTCTTTTAATATGAGTTTTGTTAGCCGAGTTTATTAGTGTCTTTTTATTAACAACACAAGTTATAAAAACGAATGGAATAGTGTCTAAAAAATCTGCCAACTCACTTATATATTTTTTCTTATATTTAGGAAATCTAAAGAGTTTTTGCTTACCATATTTATTCTTACCGTAATTTGCAGAAAATAAATCAGCAGCATGAATTGGCCCGGTATAACCGAGGTATTTCTTCTTTATATTCAAATAATAATAAAGAACCTGATCAAATATAAAATTTGTAGCAATCACTCCAGATAAAACAAAAAAAGTCCCGCTATCCTTAAGTGAAGCTGTTCCAGATTCATCAATATAAATAGTATTTCTTGCGCTCGTCTTTTTTGGAATTCTTACACTTATGTTTTGAGTTTTGTTTGGCAAGTGCTTTTTTCTCACTAAAATAGAGTATATATGAAAAAAATACAATTTCTGTTCTATACTTAAAAATGCTAACTTGTAGTAATATCTTTTCTCAGATCACTTTCAGGTATACAATACAATCATGTTAAAGAAACGCATTGTCGTATCTTTCTTTTTTATCATATTTTTCTTTTTAAACTTCAGTTCTATTATTTTTGCTCGTAGCGGTTGCTGTTCTCATCATGGAGGAGTTTGTGGATGTGGCTGTTGTGATGGTACTTCACTCAGTGCCACCTGTGCTCCTTATTACCCAAATTGTAGCGGTGGATCTTCTCAGCCACCAATAACTAAAGCTCCAACAAAAGTACCTACTCCTAAACCCACCTATACCCCAAAACCAACAGTCATTCCTACTTACACTAAAACACCTACTCCAAAACCAACTAAAACACTTATTGCTTGTTCAGATATTAAAGACAATCAGTGTCCTAATCAATGTGGATTAGGTAATGATGTTGATTGTTGCAACAGTAATGATAATTATCAATGGATTAAGAATGCAGGTTGCTATCCAAAACAATTAAACTGTTCTGCAATTCCTGATGGCAAATGTGATTGGTATTGTGGTGCTGGCAATGATGCTGACTGTTGTGATCAAAAACTAGATAATTACACTTGGTATGAAAACTATGGTTGTTATCCAAAACAAGAAACTCAGTGCTCAAGTATAACTGATGGAATATGTCCAAGCAATTGCGATGACGGTTGGGATGCAGATTGCTGTGAACAAAATCTAAGTGGTTATAAATGGTATGAGAATTGGGGATGCTATGAAGAATAAAAATAATTATAAAGTATTTGAGTTTTTAAATGTTTAATTTTGTAATACAAATAGCGAATTGGTTTCAAAAAAACTATGAGTGGATAATCAATCTGGTGATTCAAGGTTTCATTGCATATCATGTATTTTTTCTATCTAAAAAACTATCAAATAGAGAAAAATTAAAACACAAAGATTCAATTAAAAAAAAGACTGATCAAATCTTAAATAATATTCGTGTTAATAAAACTAGCAGTAAAACATACCTCGTTAATATTAATAGGTACTTCAAAGATTATCCGTCAAATAAAGAAAAGATGTTTGATGGTTACTCCCATATTAGAGCAGAAATAAAAGCTACTAGATTTGATGGAGTTGAATTTTTTGCAGGAATGCCAGTTAGTATTTATAAAAAACCAAATGGAAGCCTGTCTTTTAAAGGAACAGAAAAAGATAAAGTATTTAATGCTTATCCAGTTGGCGTCGTTCCTTACGAATGGATTGAGTATGTTGATGCCACTGGCGATGAGTACGCCTATGTTCCCTTGTTTTATTGCCATTTTAATGGAAAAACAAATTGGAAATTTTGGGTGCGCTTTTTATTTTTTTGTTATCCTTACAAACAAATTTCATATTATCGATTAAGTGATGTTTATAGGGAAGACAACGATCCAATGGAAATGAAATATGAATATATTAATAAACCAATATCAAAAATTTAAATATAATAAAAATTAGGAATATATTATGAATAAAAAAAATAAATTTACAAAAAGAATAATTGTTTTAGTTACTTTTTTGCTCTTAATTTTAATTGCTTATAAATTATTTTTTTTAAATTCTAATCAAAAAAAACAGAATACTCAAAATTATTCAGAAAACAACAAGTCAGAAAAGATAGAAACTAATCAGGAACCATTTGTAGTGAGAACATTTTCTGATGGCTCTAAAATGCTTTCAGATGGCTCTGTTGTAAAAGAAAATCAAGAAGTTGAAAAAAAAGACGTAATATCAGATGGATTTGATTATGATGCCTATAAAACAATTAGCTACGATGAGTTTTTAAAATTCTTGTCAAGTCATTTTGATGAAAAGAAATCAATTAACTTTAAAGGAGCGAGCGTTTTCAATTCTGCTTATAAATTTCAAATAACAATACCTAATAAACCAATTGTAATTCCTAACGAACTTTCTTCTGTTTTGGATTCTTCAACAATGGATAAAGAAATTTCTAAAATGTTTACCCATTACTTTCAAATTGAACAAAAAGAAATAAATATCTATTTCTTTATTCAAAATAAATTAGCTACTGATATTTTAGAAGAATGGGATAAAGTTCAGACATATGAACTATATGTGTTTATGCCTTTCACTAATCATTACAGCAATTATGTACCGCTATTGGTCAATGCAACAAAGATAAATGAGTAAAAAAATATGAAAATAGGAAAATTGTTCTATCCATTTTATGAAATAGGCAAAAAACTAAACAAAAAATGGTGGCATAGAATGTTTATTGTGTTTTATTTGGTAGTTATGCCAATTATTTTTCTATTACTAATCTTAATATTTATAGAAATAATTCCACTAAATAAGCACTTATTATCTATCGATAATAGTCTAAATCATTACACAAAGTATACTTTTTACACTGATAATGACTCAGTGAAAAGTTTTGTTAAAAAATATGATCATATTGGTTGTCTTGAAAAATCAAAAGTGAGATATGTTTCTTCATGGACCTTAGAAAACAAATCTTTTTGTTCTAAGGACATTCGCTCGAATTTGGATGAGGTTATGATAAAACTACTCGGAGGTTCAAAAGCATTAAATGAAGAAAACAGGCAAAAATTAACAGAAATATTGGATAAAGATACAGAAAAAAGATATTGTTTTATTCATGAAGATATAAATTGCAATTCAGAACAAATAGTAGGTTACAAGAAAAATGTTTTTTTCTACTTTTTAGCAATTTTAGGTTCTACTCTATCTTTATTTTTACTGAATTTACTATTTCAACTGCTTTATTTTAAGGGTTTTATATATGTTATTTATGGCAATTCGATAAAAAACTCTAAATAGCTAAATTCTTGATAATTTGATCTAAAAATAAATATAAAAAGTTCTAAACTTATCCTTCTCCCACCTCTCTCCCAAATCCGCTATACTATCTTCATGTCCGTCTTTTCTCGTCTCTATTCCTTCATCTGGCAACGTAAATGGCCTTTCATCCTAGGCACCATCCCCATGATCCTTGCCATGGTTCTCAACAACCTAGCCCCTTTCTTTGTCAAATGGCTCACTCAAGCTGTTCAAGACGGCCAACTCGATCAAGCCTTCAACCTAGTTTTAATCTTTGGCTTAGTTTTAGTCGGCAGTAATCTCCTCGACAACATCGCTTACTTTATCACTGACAAAAACATGGTCGGCACCTCCACCACCATCGCCAAAGCCGTCCTCACTCACATTCATAACTTAGACTTTGCTTACCACACCAACAAAAGCTCCGGCAAATTAATCAGCTTAATGAAAAGAGGCGACGACGCTTTTTACACCTACTACGACATTATCAACCGCCAATTTCTCAATATCACCGTCAGTTTTATCGTCATGTTTACTGCTTTTGCCAGATTACGTTCCAACTATTTACTCTTCGTCATTTGTCTGATCATCATAACCGTTTTCGTCGCTTATTTTCTAGTCAAAATCAACATTCGCAAACGCCAATTAT
>CAZBVY010000050.1:0-5069 GCA_964495475.1 uncultured Pseudomonadales bacterium | reverse complement strand
TAGATGCAGAAGTTTAAACGTATTTTGGTGACCGGTGGCGGTGGTTACATTGGCACCCATGTGGTTGAACAATTGTTGGACAAAGGTTGTCGGGTCAGAATCTTTGATAAATTTGTCTTTGGTAAGGAAATTTTAAATAGCTTATTAAAAAATAAAAACTTAGAAGCAGTCGAGGGTGACATTAGTGACTTATATCAATTGTCTTCTGCCCTTAAAGAGGTTGACGCGGTGGTTCATCTAGCTGGTTTAGTGGGCGATCCCGCTTGTGCAGTTGATCCGCAATTCACCAAACATATGAACGTAGTCTCTACGCGTATTATCAAAGAATTATCAAAATCCTTCGGAGTTAAGCGTTTTATCTTTGCTTCTAGCTGTTCTGTTTATGGTGCCTCCGATCAAATAGTTAATGAAGAAAGTCCATTAAATCCGGTTTCTTTATACGCCAAAACTAAAATCGATTCTGAAAAGGAACTACTAGATGACAACAACAAGGATTTTCACCCCGTCATCCTGCGCTTTGCGACGGTTTTCGGCCATTCTAGAAGGCCAAGATTTGATCTGGTCACTAATTTTTTTACTGCTCAAGCCTACAATGAAGGACTTATTACTGTAGCCGGTAGTCAACAGTGGCGACCCTTCATTCACGTTGCTGATATCGCTCGAGCCATTGTCATGGCTTTAGAAGCTCCTCTGAAGAAAGCTGATCGTCAAATTTTTAATGTCGGTGACGACAAATTGAATACCACTATTGGTGAATTGGGCAAATTGGTTGAAGAAATAGTCAAAGTTAATAAAAAAGGCAAAAAGGTCGAAGTTTCTATTAATGACAACATTAGTGATAAACGTAACTACCGAGTTTCTTTTGCTAAAATTAAAAAAGTCTTAGGGTTTGAAGCAAAAACAACGCTTGAAACTGGCATAAAAGAAATGACAGAACACTTTAAAAAAGGTACTTATCAGAAAAATTATAAAGACACCAGATATATCAATGTAGAAATGACCAAACTCATGCAAGTTGAATTTAAATCAGATGGGTATAAAAGGAAAAATATCTCGGCTTTATCACTTGAATAAACATATGAGTTCGAAAAACCCCAAAATTACTGTCATTACTCCAACCTATAATCGATCCAAGTTTATCAAAGAAACCATAGAAAGTGTTTTGGCTCAAGATTATCAAGACTTTGAGTATTTAATCTTGGATGATGGCTCCACTGATGAGACTAAAGATGTTATTGAACCGTTTCTTAAAGATAAAAGAGTTAAATATCTATACCATCAAAATCAAGGAGAAGCTGAAACAGTGAATTGGGGATGGCAATTAGCCAAGGGAGAATATTTCACGCAAGTGAATTCAGATGATTTAATTGCTCCTCAATTGTTTAGTGATATGCTAAAAGTCCTAGAAAAAGATAAAAACTATGTGGTTGCTTATACAGATTTTGATTTTATCGATGGAAAAGGGAAAAGAGTAAAAAAAGAACTTGCTAAAGATTGGAATTTCTTAGAGGCTCTAAGAACCTTTGAGTGTTATGCAGCGGCTCCAGGTACTTTTATTAGAAAAAGTGCTTTTAAAAATTGGCAAAAAATCAGAGATAAAAGATTTAATTACATCAGTGATATAGTAATGTATTGGAATATGGCCTTGATCGAAGATTTTATTCATATTCCAAAAATTTTGGCTAGCTGGCGTCAACACCCCGAGGGTATTTCATCAACTAGATACAAGGCTCTTAAAGAAGTAATGGTTTGGTTCAGAGAATTCTTTGGTAAGAAGAATTTAGAACCACAAATTGTTACGCTGAAACATCAAGCTTTAATTTCAATTTCTGTTTATGCTAGAGGTTTATTTAAAAAATCTGATTTATTTTTCAAAAACTTTTTTATTTTTTATTACAAACTCGTTGAGTTATATGCTAGAAGCATTCTAAAATTAAAAAAATTATGGAAAAATTAGACTTTAATCCTTTAGTTTCAATTATCATTCCTGTTTATAACGGTGAAAATTATTTGAAGGAAGCAATTGATAGTGCTTTAGCTCAAACATATAAAAATATTGAAATCATTGTGGTAAATGATGGAAGCATAGATAAAACTGAAAAAATTGTGCAATCATATGGAAAAAAAATTCGTTATTTAAAAAAGCAAAATGGTGGCGTCGCCACAGCTTTAAATTTAGGCATAAAAGAAGCTAAAGGAGAATATATCTCTTGGCTTTCTCATGATGATGTGTATTATCCAGATAAAATCCAATGTCAAATTAATTTTTTGAGATTAAATACTTCAAAAAAGATAATTATATTTACTAATTACACTAAAATAGATAAAAATGGGAAAATAACAGCTACTAAAAAAATAGCAAGAAGATCTGTAAAAAATATTAAATGTCTATTAGCCATTGATACAATCGACACTCTAAATGGATGCACTTTATTACTACCAAAAAGCATTCTACCAAAAAAGAATCCATTCAATCCTAAATTAAAATTTACACAAGATTATGATCTGTGGTTTAAATTGCTACAAAAAAATGAATTTTCTTATTTAGATAAATTTTTAATATATTCAAGGCAACACGCAAATCAAACCGGATTGAAAAATCCTATAGATAGCACGACTGAAGCTGATATCTTACATGCTTCAATGATAAAAAAATTAAAGCTAACTGAAATAAAAAAATATTGTAATAATTCAACTGATTTTTTACTGGAACACTACAATGTGTATAAAAAAGCTAATTATATTCAAACTGCGGCCACACTTTTAAAAAAAATTATTGAATTATTGTACTTAAATTATACACACAATATTGATACTTTAAAAAAAATATTTAATGAAACTATTTTTGATTTTGAAAATTATCTAAATATTAAAAACACATTATTGCCGTTATTAAATCCTTATTGTGAGAAGAATAGTCCTCGAATACTTGTGTATACAAATGTTTGGTTTAGAGGTGGTATTGAAAAAGTATTATCAATTGTTTTACCTTTTATTGCTAAAAAATATCATGTGATTTTAGTAACCACTAATGAAAAAAGCGATGGATCATTTTTATTAGACAATTCAGTGACACATATTAAAATTTCAAAAAACAACCCAGACGAAATAGCTAAAAAACTTTTATTTTTGAGTGTTATTCTAGATATAGATATTTTTATTGGAAATCCAAATTTTATTGAAAAATTTTTATCAATATATAAATATTTAAATAAATTAAAAATAAAATCTATTGCTTGGAATCACAATAGTTATTTTTTGCCATGCTTATCTCCATGGTTATACCCTGTATTTGCAAAAAGATCTGAGGCTTTTACATATGCTAATTTTTCTGTATGGCCTACAAAATTTGCCACCTATGCATATTCCATATTAAATAAAAATGGAATATATATTCCAAATCCTAATACAATTGTCAGTAGCTCTTCAACAATGAAAGATAATAATAAAAATATTTTATGTGTGGGAAGATTTTATGATTTAACTAAGAGACTGGATAAGGCTTTTATTGTCTTTAAAAAAGTTTTAAAAAATCATCCTGATGCAAAACTAATCTTAGTCGGAAAATATGATGAAAATATTATAGTACCAGACACCAATGGATTAACTTTTAAATCTTTTTTAAAAAAAATGGATATTCCATCAAAAAATTTGGTTTTTCTTGGCGAGAAAAATAATTTAAATGAAATTTATGAACAATCTTCTATCTTTTTATTAACTTCTGAAAGTGAGGGTTTTGCATTGGTTCTAAATGAAGCTGGTTCGTTTGAAATTCCTAGTCTTATTTTTGATGTTCCTGGTTTAGAAGATATTATTATAGATGGCGAGAATGGATTTATAGTTGAACAAAATGACTACGATAAAATGGCTAATAAAATGGATCTTCTTTTAAAAAATAAAAAGTTGAGATTAAAAATGGGTCGTAAAGCTAAAAAGTTAACTGAAAGATTTGATTCAAAAAAAATATGTCAAAAGTGGTTAAAGTTAATAGAAACAGTTTTACTAACAAACACAACTGAAGATTTGAACCATCCATTAAATTACATTAATAACAAAAAATTTATTGTTAGATTAAGTAAAGAATATGAAAAAAACATAAATTCAATCATGAAATATTATTATGCTGAACAAAAAAACAATATTTGTAGCAACAAAAAATGGAATGAAAAAAAAATATTAGATAAAATTTATAGTCATTCAATAATGGGACACATTTTAGTAAGAATATACTTGAGGTTTAAAAAAATTTTGAAAATCTTATGAAGAATTCATTCAAAAACGTACAAATTGGAGACAATGATTTAATAGGCAATAAGTTTAATGGACATGATTTGCATTTATATCTTAGGAGTAAAGGAATTGATTCAATTCAATTAGTTTGGAATAAAGAATCAAATGATAAAACAACATTTATTCTTGCTAGCCAAAACGGGGAAAGAGAGAAAATCAGAGATTTCTCTATTAAAATCCAAAATGAATATAGTTTAAATGGTATTTTCAATCCTATTTTTTATAACGTTCTATATAACAAATACTTTTTAGAATCTGATGTGGTTCATTTTCATTTAATTCAAAATTGGCTCATAGATATTTCACTCCTTCCAATATTATCTCGGCTAAAGCCAATAGTGTGGACAGTCCATGATCCATGGGTTTTGGGAGGACATTGTGTTTATCACTTTGATTGCAAAAAATGGCAAAATCAATGTTTTGATTGTCCTTATTTAAACACTCACTTTTCTTTAAAAAAAGACAATTCATCTTTAAATTTTACACTTAAAATGGATTCTATTAAAAGATCAAATATCGATATAATTGTTGCATCTAAATGGATGAAAAATAAAATTAAACTCTCACCGATTTTTAAAAATAAAAAAATACATTTAATACCATTTGGAATTAACCAAGATATTTTTAAGCCACTAAACAAAAAACAGTGCAAAAAAGAATTGGGAGTAAATAGTGACTATTTTATTATAACTTTCCGTTTTGATAAATCTAAATTTAAGGGCCTCGATTTTATTTTAAATACATTAGAAAATATTAAAACCAATAAAAAAATATGTTTG
>CAZBVY010000049.1:0-5071 GCA_964495475.1 uncultured Pseudomonadales bacterium | reverse complement strand
ATAAAAGACAGAATTGAATCATTTGGTTTAAGAAAAATTAATTTAGAAAAATTAGATTTTAATAAATTGCAATCATTTTTATTTAATGATAAAAAAAACCAACAAAGTAAAATTATTTTTAATTTAATTAAAAAAATTGGCCATATAGAATATGGGCAAACTCTTGACTTATCTATATTAAAAAAAGCTCTAAAAAACCTTAAATTGAAAAAATATGATGAGAATTAATGCTAAAACCAAAATAAACATGATTATTGGAGATCCAGTAGATCACTCTTTATCTCCAGAAATTCATAACGCAGCTTATAAAGCTCTAGGCATTGATGATCAATATGTTTTTTTGGCTACAAATGTTAAAAAAACAGATATTAAAAAAGCAGTAGAAGCAATGAGAGCCATGGGAATTAGAGGATTAACTTGCACAATGCCTCATAAATTAGTGGTGATGAAATATTTAGATAAGATTGATTCAGCTGCTAAAGACATGACAGCAGTTAATACTGTGGTTAATGATAACGGCAAGTTAATTGGTTACAACACTGATTGGTTAGGTGTCACTATTTCTTTAAAAAAGGTAGAAAAAAATATTAAGAATAAAAAAGCTATTGTTTTTGGAGCAGGAGGAGTGGCACGGTCAATTGTTTATGGACTTTTAAAAAACGATGTTAAAGTCTTAATTGCCAACAGAACTCTTTCTAAAGCTAAAAAAATTGTTCATGATATGAATTCGGTTTTTAAAAATAATGTTTCAATAGATTGTGTAGATTTGAATAAAGTAAATAACTTAGACGATTTTGATTTTATTTTTAATGCTACTTCTGTTGGCATGATTAAGTCTCAAAGCATTATTTCTAAACAATTAATTAAACCTAAACACATTGTTTTTGATGCAGTTTACTTTCCTTTAGAAACAAAATTAATTACTGATGCCAAAGAGCAAGGAGCCAAAATAATTCATGGGAGTGAATTGCTTTTAAATCAGGCTTTATATCAATTTGAACTTTACACAAATAGAAAAGCGCCAGAATCTGCGATGAGAAAAATATTAAATAAGCATTTAGTCAGGAATTATTCATGAAGAAAATTAATATCTGTGCTGAAGTTTATGGTGATAATTTAAAAGATTTTTTACGTAATATAGACAAAGCTCAAAAACTATCAGATTTTATAGAGTTGAGAGTTGATTGTATAAAAAATTTAAAAAAAACAGATTTACCAGTTATTTTAAAGAGAGTTAAAACTCATAATATTTTTACCTTCCGTCACCAAAGAGATAGTGGTAAATATATGGGAGATGAAAAAATTAGAGTTGAATTTTTACAAGAAGCTAACGATTTGGGATTTGAGTATGTTGATATTGATTATTCAGTGATGAATGAAATTAAGATAAAAAATTTATCTTCTAAAAGAATTTTGTCTTATCACAATAGTAAACGTACTCCTAACATAAAAAATTTGAAATTGATTTTAGAAGAAATGAGAAAAAGAGGTGGAGAAATTTATAAATTTGCAGTCATGGCTAATTCTTTTGATGATGTTGCTAATTTGATCAAATTAATTTTGATGAAAAAACCAGATGAAAAAATGATTGTGATGGGAATGGGTGAGAATGCTAGTTTTACGAGAATTTTAACTCCTATGTTAGGAGGTTTTTTAACCTTTGCTTCACTAGACGAAAGAGTTAAATTGGGTCCAGGACAAATTCCTGTTAATAAACTTAGAAAGATTTTTGATAAATTAAATGACTATTGGCCTTATTAATTTTTTGAATGTTATCATACAGCCTATATGATTGAATTATTAAATCCACTAGATGAAAAAGATATTTTAAAAGTTTTTACTAAAAATAATGTTAATTGCGAAGCTTATCAAGATTTTTTGTCACAAAGAGGAATTACACAATTAAATTCTGTCGAAGATATTCCGATTACCGATAAAGATAATTATTTTAGGAAATATAGTTTAATGCAGAAATTGCACAAAGGTATGCAATTAAGTGATTATTATATGATTTGTTCCAGCTCTGGATCCACTGGCGAACCAACTTTTTGGCCTAGAGATATGCAAAGAGATGAATTAGCAGAAAAAGGTCACACTGCTTTTTTAGATGAACACTTTGATGTTTTAAGTAAAAAAAGTTTAATCGTTGTTGCACTAGATTTGGGATCAACTACGGCTGGCTTAATGCATACGAGATTATCTTGGGATTTGTCTAAAAAAGCCAATGCAACAGTAATTACCCCTGGATGTAGACCGTCGCAAACTGCTGATATGATTGAAAATCTATATCTATATTATGATCAAGTAGTTCTCTTAGCTTATCCAACTTTAATTAATGAAATTTTGGATTATGCCATAGAAAAAAACTTTTCTTTTCAAAAGTGGAATTTAAAGTTTGGATATACTGGTTCAGGTGCCAACGAAATTTGGAGACTGGAACTTATTAATAAATATCATTTATTACCTTCTTCTATTATTTCTTTTTATGGTTGCACAGAAACTGGTTTTATTGGCGTTGAATCAAAAGCAGTTAACAATCTCATTAATGTTTGTTTAGAAAATCCATTCTTAATTAAGAAAATTTTTAAAACTGATTATTTGCCTACTATTGTCGATGAAATAACTCCCAATAAATATTTTGAAATTATCGATGGAGAATTAATAATAACAGTTGATCAGCCAATTCCTTTGATCAGATTTAATTTGCATGATGAGGCGAGCATTGTCAGCGTTAAACAGATAAACAGAATTTTAGATAAAGAGAATATACGGGCGGACTTATCTAATTTTAAAAATCAAAATTGGTTAATTATTCATGGTCGTAAACATAATACGCACTTTTCTATCGAAGAAGTGCAAAAAGCCATTGATTTATCAAATACGCGTGCTTTATTAAAAGAATTTCAATATCAAGAAAGTTTTGATAATGATTTACTCATAATAAGTTTTGTTTTATATCAAAAAAATAAAATAAGATTAAGTCAAAAGGAAATAGGACAAATTCATTCTCAATTAACTAAAATTTTTCAGGCAAAATACAAATGTCAAATCAGATTGACGATCAAGAAGGAAGCTGAGAGAATTGGTTATAAATCAGGAAAGTTAAGTTACTTTTTCTAGATTATTTTGAAATGAAAAAAATATCTTCCAAATCATTTATTTTTATTGCTGGTCCATGTGCTGCTGAAAGTCGTGAGCAAATTTTAAAAACAGCTAAATCATTGAGTATTATGGGGATTAAAATTATGCGAGCTGGTATCTGGAAACCAAGAACTAGCTCAGATGATTGGCAAGGTGTGGGAGATATTGGGTTGGATTGGTTAAAAGAGGCTAAACAAAAAACAGGTATTTTGACTGCCACGGAAGTAAAAGACGAAAGAACTATTGATCTAGCTATGAAAACGGGAATTGATTATTTATGGATTGGTTCTCGTAATGCTCAAAACTATGCTTTATTGGAAAAAGTTGGTCAAGCAACTTCTAAGAGCAAAACTCCTATAATCTTAAAAAGATCAATGTCATCTTCTCTAAAAGAATGGTTGGGGGGAGCCGGATACGTAGCAAAATATAATTCAAACATTATTCTTTGTGAAAGAGGAATTAGAGGTTACTCTCCTGATACTAGAAATATTCTTGATTTACAAACTGCTTATTTAGCTAAGTTACAATCTCCTTATAAAGTAATTGTCGATGTGAGCCATGCTGCTGGACGAACCGATTTAATTTTTCCAATGTCTAAAGCAGTTAGGGCTTCTGGGTTAGATGGTTTAATGATTGAGGCTCATCCTGACCCTAAAAATGCTAAAACTGATAGTTTTCAGCAAGTTGATCTAAAAGAAATTAAAAAGATTTTTAATGCTGTTAAATAGTTTGAAAAACATTGTTGCCAATGCCTGGAAAATGCCAGTCTATCGTGATATCTATATTAGAAATTCTTCTCCGAAAATAGTGGGGAGTCTTAGTGACTTACAAAAATTTCCTATTCTTGGTAAGGAAATACTCTTTAATTTAACTAAAAATAAATCTTTTCAATTTGATAAAAATATTTATCTGATTAGAGCAATGGCCAATTTAGAGGGAGAAGAGTTAGTTCTTCCCTTGTCTTTGCTTGACTATAAAAATTACATTAATTTTGAAAAAAGAAAGTTTGAATTGGTTGGAGTCAAAAACACAGATTTGTGTAGTGTAGTGGAATTTTCCCAAAACTCTACTATTATTCAGGCTCAATCAATTTTAGCTTTAGGTGCCTCATATATTCCTTTAGATGGCGATGAAAATAAAATTTTTCAAGATATTATTCGTTATAAAGTAACAGTAATTTTTACAATTCCTCCAGTAGTTTATCGTTTTATGGATTACGTTCAGTCTAGAAATTTGAAAACTTCATTACGCTTAATTATCACTACTGGTGTTAAAATTCCTGATGTAGAAAAATTAGATCAAAGAACAAAATCAATTTTGGGTGCAGAATTAATCGATACTATTGGGGCTACTGAGTTAGCTTCTTTTGCCTTTTCTTGTAAAAAACATCGTAATTATTATCACTTTGTTGATCAGCATCAAATAATTGAAATTATTGATCCAAAGACAAAAAAACCAGCAAATAAAGGAGAAATAGTAATCACTCCTTTGTGGAAAGTTGATTTTCCGCTTATTAGATATGGAACTTCAGACTTTACTAAAATAGAAAGAAATCTCTCCTGTAATTGTAAAGTTAGCAATAAATTACTCGTTAGCGGTATTGAGAAAAGATTGGCTCAATCAACTAGAATTCAGCGTTATTTAGTTGATTTACAAGATTTTTATTATCAAGTTAAAGACAGTCTTTTGTGGCAGAATTTTTTTGATCAAAAACTGTGGTCTTTTTTAGAAAAACCAAAATTATTAATTTTTATTACTAGAATTAAACATGTTGATACGGTTTTAGTTTTTATCGAAAAATCAAAGTTTCTGTTAACACTTAGAAAAAGACAATTAATCGAAAATGCAATTTTTAAAATGACTAATGCAGATACCAAAATAATTCTTTGTCACCAAGATTTACTACATGGCATTGCTCCAAATTATCAAG
>CAZBVY010000048.1:0-5346 GCA_964495475.1 uncultured Pseudomonadales bacterium | reverse complement strand
TCTTTTTTAATTATTTGTCTATTTGCACTCTATTTTGTTATGGCTAATACGATGGTTAAAAACAGAGAATTAAGTAAGTATGAACACTTACTATATTATGGAATTTTAGCCTGGATTGCTATTCAATTATTATTTAATTTATCTGCTGTAGTAGTGCTCTTACCTCTTAGTGGTATGCCTTTACCCTTTTTCTCTCAGGGAGGATCTTCTCTTCTAATGTCATTTTTTGCGAGTGGAGTTTTGCTCTCCATAGTGAGACATGCTAAACTTAAAAAATAAGAATTGCAAAAAAGTAAAATATG
Organism: uncultured Pseudomonadales bacterium; assembly: GCA_964495475.1. Lineage (GTDB taxonomy): Bacteria > Patescibacteriota > Microgenomatia > UBA1400 > PJMF01 > UBA1364. The sequence continues at coordinate 5,044 of CAZBVY010000048.1, read as the reverse complement.
AGAATATTATTTAGCGGAGCTCATTTAACACCTGCCTTAGCGATGATTGATTTCATTCAAACAAATCACAAAGAGCATCAATTGTTTTTTGTTGGTCGCTTGTATAGTCAAGAAAAACTTAATCAAAAAGCTATTGAGAAAGACGAAGTAGAAAAACGAAAAATTAAATTTATTCCTTTTTCTGCATCAAAATTTGCTAATTATTCTTTTTTAAGTAGAGCGAATGCTTTTTTTATGTTTCCTAAAACTATTGCTTTAGCGCGTAAAATTTTAATTGAAGAAAAAATCGATTTATTCTTATCTTTTGGTTCTTATCTAGCAGTCCCATTTGCGATTGCCGCTAAAAGCTTGGGTATTACTGTTGTTACTCACGAACAAACAGTAGTTTTGGGTAAAGCTAATAAATTTATTGCTAGCATAGCTGACAAAGTAGCTATTTCTCACGAAGAAACAAAGAAATATCTTAAAAGATCAGATCTGGTTGTTACTGGTAATCCTATTAGAGCTAGATTATTTGCTAAAGATTTGAAGCGACCAGAGTGGTTGGCGGACACACCAAAAAATTTATTGTTAGTTATGGGAGGAAATCAGGGCTCTTTTATTATTAATGATTTAATCAAAGAAAATTTGGAAAAACTTTTAGAAAGATATTCTATTATTCATCAATGTGGTCGTGCTAACAAAATTAAAGATTCTTTTAAAGAATTAAATGAAATTAAAAATAAGTTGCCAAAGGTTTTACAAGAAAAATATTTTATTAAAGAATGGATTGAAGAAGAAGATTTGTTTTGGATTTATCAGCATGCCAAATTTGCCATTTCTAGATCGGGGGCTAATGCAGTTTTGGAATTGTCATTGGCACCTCTTCCAGCCATCTTAATTCCTTTGGAAAATACTTATCAAAATGAACAACAGGCCAACGCTTCAGTAATGCAAAAAATTAATGGAGCTTTAATTCTTCAACAATCTAAATTAGACACCAATACTTTTCTTGACAGCATTGCTTTTTTGGAAAAAAACTACAAAGAGATGCGTCTTAGTTTAGCTAAAAATCAGTTATACCAAGATGCAAGCTCTAAACTTTATCAGTTGTTGATTATTGCTCATCAAGAAAATCATAAGGAAAAATCTAATTTGTGAAAATTTTGAGGCTTATTGTTTATTTGATATTTTTATTTTTATTATTTCAGTTTGTCTTTGTATTTAGACAAATTAATTGTTTGTCAGAAGGAAATACTTTAGAACCAGGTGTTTGTGAAGTAATTAATGATCGTCTTAAAGGAAAATCTATATTTTTTACAGATTTAGAAAATGAATTAATTTGGGAAGACTTACTTAGCAATCAACAATTTAGTCAGGTTTATCAATACCAAAAAATTAAAAAATCTGTTACTGGAAAAACTGATTTGTGGCTTATAACCAAATTACCAGATTACCGCTTAATTCTTGGTTCAGAACAATATTTATTGAATCAAAGCAATAAATTAAAAGACAATCAAGATCGATTAATTTTACCAAGCATAGAATTTATGGGCGATCCAAATATTAATAAGCATGGTTATTTAGAAGAAAATTATCACAAACAATTTTTGATTTTAAGTCGAGCTTTGAGTGATCAGCAAATTGTTAGTAAGAGAATTGTTTGGCAAAATGATTTAGAAATTTATCTTTATCTTGATGAAATTGAGGTTATTATGGACAACACTAAAGACTTTGCTTATCAAATAGAACGTTTAGCTTTAATTTTAAATGAAGAAGAATTGAAAGCTATTTTACCAACTAAAAAAATTCTCGATCTGCGTTTTAATTTACCAGTACTCAAATAATAGACATTGTTCTTAAAATTTTGTATAGTCTATGATGAGAGTGAAGTGAAAAATATGAGTAAAGAACAAATTATCACCGCCATTGATTTGGGAAGTGACAAATGCACAACCCTTATTTCAAGAGTAACAGAATTAAATAAATTACAAGTGCTGGGTTTTTCAGTAGTGCCTTCAAGAGGAATGAAGCGCAGTATGATTATTGATTTAGAACAAGTTTTAAACACCATCAGTCAGGGTTTAGATTCAGCAGAACGCATGGCTGGTTTTAGTGTAAAAAATGCAGTAGTTTCTATTTCTGGAGTGCACATTAAATATAAAAACTCAAAGGGTGTTGTGGCTGTAGCTGCCAGTGATCAAGAAATTGTACAAAGTGACGTAGATCGTGTTATCGAAGCAGCCAGAGCTGTTTCTATGCCAGCTGATCGTGAAATCATTCATGTAATTCCCAAAGATTTTAAAGTTGACTCCCAAGATGGAGTTAAAGATCCGGTTGGTATGACTGGTGTGAGATTGGAAGCAGAGGCGCACATCATTACTGGATTAACTACAGCTATGCGCAATTTAGAAAAATGTATTAATGATATGGGTATTAAAGTTGATGCTTTTGTTTTTTCTGCTTTAGCTGCTTCACAAATTGCTTTGACGGAAACCGAAAAAGAATTGGGTGCAGTTTTAATAGATATTGGTGCTGGCACAACTAGCATGGTAGCTTACGTTGAGGGTACTTTAGAATTTTCAGCAGTTTTGCCGATTGGGGCCAAACATATTACTCAAGATATCGCTTTAGGATGTCGTATTCCTATGGATGATGCTGAAAAATTGAAACTTTATTTAACTGATAATGGCATTGATGATCTTAGACCATATCCAGGAGAGTCAAAAGCAGATTTTACCAAAAGAAAAAGAAAATTAGATGTTATTGATCCAGAAAAAGTGGGAATTACTCACAATGATTTTTTATCTAAAAAAACTCTCACAAGTGGTATTATGGAGCCTCGTGTTAGAGAAATTTTTAATCTAGTCATGCAAGAATTAGAAAAAGCAGATCTTTTATCTGGTAATAAAATTCCAGCTGGTTTAATTTTGACTGGTGGCGGAGCAATGACGGTGGCTTTGACCGAAGTAGCTAAAAAAGTTACTAATTTGCCAGTTAGAGTAGCAAAACCAGAAGATATCGAGGGTTTGACTGAGGATATTAAAAAACCAAACTTCGCAGTTTCAGTGGGCTTATTAAATTATGCTCTCAAACAAGGTAATGTGACGGCAGTAAATGAAGACTTTAATTGGCAAACTCTTGTGCCAAAAGATTTGTTTAAAAATATTTTTAATAAAATAAAAAAATCAACTAAATCGATTTTGCCTTAGAATAAGCTTCAATTTGATTATTGCCAGTTTACTTTTGAGGAAAAATCAGCTAATTTATGTTGTAGTTTGATATCTTAAGAAAGCCTTAAAAACTATGGGACTCGTTAAACCTTCAAATACCACTTTCGCAAAAATTAAAGTAATTGGTGTCGGTGGTGGTGGCAGTAATGCTGTCAATTCAATGATTCTTTCCAAGCAAATCAATGGTGTTGAATTTATTACTGTAAATACTGATGCTCAGGCTCTTTTGACTTCTAAAGCAGAAACCAAAATGCAAATTGGAAGCAATTTTACCAGGGGTTTAGGAGCAGGTGCTGACCCAGAAGTGGGTCGTACTGCTGCCGAGGAAAGTCGTGAAAAACTTAAAGATTTGCTTTTTGATACCGATATGGTCTTTATTACTGCGGGTATGGGTGGTGGGACTGGTACTGGAGCTGCGCCTATTATTGCTGAAATTGCCAAAGAAGCCGGTGCTTTGACTGTAGCAGTAGTTACTAAACCTTTTGCTTTTGAAGGCATTCGTCGCATGCAAACAGCTGATGAAGGCATTGAAGCTCTAACAGACACAGTTGACACTTTGATTGTAATTCCTAACCAGCGCTTATTAGAAGTAATTGATAAAAAAATGACTTTTATCGATGCTTTTCGTTTAGCCGATAATGTGCTCGGACAAGGTGTCAAAGGCATTTCAGATTTAATTACTATTGCAGGTATGATTAATGTTGATTTTGCTGATGTCAAAACTATCATGATTGATTCTGGCTCAGCCTTGATGGGCATTGGTGAAGCTTCTGGTGAAGATCGTGCAGTAGTTGCTGCTCGTATGGCTGTTTCTTCTCCGCTTTTGGAAATTTCTATCGATGGAGCTAAGGGCATTCTTTATAATATTACTGGTGGTCCAGATATGGCTATGAGTGAAATTTCAGATGCTTCGGCAGTAATTGCTGATAGCGCAGATCCAGATGCTAATATTATTTTTGGAGCCACTATTGATGAAAATATGGGTTCCAAGATTAAAATTAGTGTGATTGCTACTGGATTTGGAGATAGTTATTCTGGTTCTGGACCAAGAGCAATGTTTGGAGCCTATAGTCGAGAATCTCGTCGTAAAATGAGTGGTCCAACAGCAACTTATAAAAAACCTGATGAAGAAAAAGAAGAAGACAAGATTGATCGTACTCCCAGTGCTTTTACACAACCTCAAATAGTTCCAGCTAAACCGAAGAAGGAAGAAAATACAGAGGAAAGTCATAATCCTTTTGTTCGTAGCGCACTTTTTAATTTACGTAAAAAAGATGAAAAGAAACGTGATGATCAAAGTGATAAAAAAGAAGATGTGGAAACAGATGATGAGTTTGCAGAGTTTGACGTTCCGGCTTTTTTAAGGGATAGATAATTGTTTTTCTTCCATGCTATAATTTCATTGTTCATTTAAAACCGTTCTAGCCACTATCAATGGCAAGGTGCCTGAAGAAATTTTTTATCACATGATAAAAATTGATTAGACCAGGCCGGGTTAGCCCGTAATCGCTTTAAATTAAGTAAAGACGTATAGTCTTAAAAGCGGCTGGTACCTTTATCTTGAGAAAATAAGATAAGCCTGCTTAGAAACGATGATCTCGTTTTTAGGCAGGCTTTTTTAATTTTGTTTTTACTCAGCTCCTTCTATGGACTGTTCTTAAAAAACAAAATTAAAAAAGCTGAAATATAATATGAAAAGGAAAAAATGAAAATTACAGATTTTAAACAAACACCTAGTTTTCCAGAGCTAGAAAAAGAAATTCTTCAGTTTTGGGACGATGATCAAACTTTTAGCAAATCTATTGAACAAAAAGATATTAATAATTCTTTTT
>CAZBVY010000047.1:0-5445 GCA_964495475.1 uncultured Pseudomonadales bacterium | reverse complement strand
TGCAGATTGTCCATCTTGTCCTACCACACCAAAACCAACTTCACCTCCTAAGACCCCTACACCTCCAAAGACCCCTACGCCAACTCCTCCTCCTCAACCTTTAGCTTGTGGAGAGTTTAACTGTGTACAAAATTCTGATTGCCAAAGTGGCTTAACTTGTCAATCCGTTGTCGTAGATGGACAAGATAAGAAAATTTGCTCCAAAGGAGAGAGTCAGCTCTTCTGTGCTGCTAATCCAACCACTGCAAACTGTTGTGAAAGTCAGCCAATGCCTGTTTGTGCCAGTATCGAAATGCTTGATGCAAATAATAATTTAATGAAAACTAACAGTAATGATGATGATGCTTTAAAAATAGGAGATAAAGTGCGTTTCCGTTGCAATGCCGTTGGTAATCAAGACATTGATTTCAATTATGAGTTTAGAATTTGGGATACAAGCACTACTTCTTGGGCAAATATTACCGATACTAGTAATACTGTGGCAAAAAATGTGTCTGACTTATATACAATCGGAAATTTTGGGAAACATGTTGTTCAAGGTCGTATTTGTTGGGGTAACGACTGTCAAACCTGGGAAATAGTTGCAGGTGCTCCTCCAAACACAGCGCTGTGTTATGGTGAAAATGCCGTAGCTTGTGAAGATGGTTATGTTTGTTCCGCTACTCCAGCTGGAGGATGTCCTACTATAACCGTGGATGGCGTAACTATGAGTAGCGCTTGTGCATCTGTTCCTGTCTGTAGAGTTGCAGAAGGCATTAATTGTCAAACTAATGCAGACTGTTTTGAAGGTTACACCTGCTATCAACCTCCTATGCCCACTTGTCCAGCAGGTATGTCATGTGCTCAAGTAATGCCTAGTAAATATTGTACAAAACAATGAACATTGATAACAATCAAACACCAACTACCTATTTTAAATCCAAAAAAGGACAGGGTCCTGTTGTGAAAAAAAATAATTTTAAAATAGTTGCTGCAATCCTGGGAATTTTGATTTTTGTTGGAGGAGCAATTAGTGTTTTCTTGATTAGTCAAAAACAAAACACTGCTCCAGTCGCTCCAACTGCTCCCCAATCTCAACCAGCTGCATATATTGAAAAAACACAAACTTGTACCTTAGAATTTGAGGTTACAGAGCCAGATGCTCCAGAAAAATTAGCTTGTGGCGATAAAAATTGTGTTAATAGCAATGATTGTGAAAGTGGTTATGTTTGTATTTCTACTTCAGAAACAGATACTGATGGAAACATCGTTAAATATTGTGCTAATGAAGATTATTTAGATGAATGTGTTAATGATCCAAGCAAAGCAAGCTGTTGTGAAGCACCAGTAACCGTCACTCCCACCACCACAGTTACTCCTACTGATACTCCTACTGTCACTCCCACTAATACAGTCACGCCAACTACCACTCCTACAGTGACTCCAACGACTACAATTACTCCAACTGTTACTCCAACTAGTTCAGTGACTACGGTTATCACAACTGTCGGTTGTAATGAGAGCTGTAATGCTAATGCAGATTGTAGCAACATCAGTCATATTTGTTACAGCGGACAATGTCGTCTTGATGTTAATCCTACTGACGCCCAATGCAAACTTCCTAACGGAGAAACTACTCTTGTGCGTCCAGTCGAAGTACCAACTCAAAGTGGCCCAGCTAATTGGATGAACTATGTTAAAGCTGGTCTTGGTACTCTGGGAATTGGCGCATTATTGCTCCTACTTCTCTAAAATCCAGAAGTCTAGTAAAATCTACCTCTGATAAGAGGACATGCGTGTGTAGCTCAATTGGTTAGAGCTCCAAGCTTATACCTTGGCGGTTCTAGGTTCGAGTCCTAGCACACGCACTTTTCTGCTAAAATGAAAATATGTTGCGTAAATTGTTAATTACAATCGTTGCCTTGTTAATTCTTTTTGGAGCTTATCAATTTGCTAAAGCTAAAAATCTTTTGCCCAGTCATGTTTTTTCTAAAGTTGAAGAAATGATTCCAAATAAAATTACTTTGCCCTGGAATAAGGAAAAAGAAATTAAACTTGAAGAAGTTAAAGTAGAACAAAAAGATTTAGAAAAACTTGGCGAAGATGGCTTATCTCAGATTCAAATCTTAGCAGAAAAAGCTAAACAAGCAGGAAGTGTGGCTCAAGAATTTGTAGAAGAAGTCGTTAAAGTTGATAAAGATAATGAGAAAAACATCTCTGAAAAAGCATTTGAATATGGTCGCTATATTTATTGCCAAGAAGTAGTCAAACAATACGAATTAAATAGCTCAAAACAAATGTTGTTCTAAAAATTTGGGTTTTGAGCCAACTCCAGAAGAAATAACTTTTTTAACAAATTGAATTTTTTGTAAAACTTCGACAACCTCTTTTTCATATGAAGGCAAAGTTAAAACATGAACATTGAAACCAGTATTGATAGTGAAATAAACTGGAATGCCTGTTTTTCTTAATTGACGCACTGCTTGCATCACCGCAATAGTTCCAGGATAAAAAAGTAAAATATTTGGCTTGCTGGTCAATAAAATACTGTGAAATTCTAAAGCTTCAGCTTCAATTAATTCTCCCAAAGCATTAAAGTTTTTATCTAGAATCGCTTTTTTAACAGAAGAAAGTTTTTCTTCAATTTTTTCCTGACGAGCTGTAAAAAACAAACTGCTTTCTGCCAAATCATGTCCTTCGGTTGAGCTCAAATCTTTTTTGTCTTCTGAAACAATTGCTACTAAGTCTCTAATTGGAAAAGAATCTGCCGATGCAAAACTTAAAGAATAAGATTCATCTGAATTTTCTCCATTTAGCCATTGCACAAATCCTCCACAAACACAGCGACAGGCCGTGCCAGAACCTTGGCGAGCTAAAATAGACAATTCCTTTTCTGACAATTTTAAGCCGATGGCTTGACTAGCAGCTATAGTTAGGGCAGCAAAACCAGATCCAGAGCTAGAAAGACCAGTGCTTTTGGGGAAATTATTATTTGAAACGACTTTGGCAAAAATATTTTCTTTAATTAAATTTTGACTCTGAGCCAAAGCTCTAATGCGATCTAAATGTTTGACGACACGAGAAGTTTCACCTTCCTCTATTTCACCGCTAATAATTACTTCGTCTTTCATTAAATTTGGTAAGAATTCAACAGTGGTTATACTTTGCAACGAATCAAGGATCATGGAAATACTTCCATTAACAGGTAGGCGCAAAATCTTGTCTTTTTTACCCCAATACTTGACTAAAGCAACATCACTACTAGCTTGAACCGTCGTTTTTTGCATAAAATTCCTAACCTATGATTCCAAACGAACTCCCTCCGCATTCATTTTAACTTCAATAATTTTACCTCCTACTTTTTGAATTTCTTGGGCAATCGCTATTTTATTATCTTCATCAGCTAGAGCCAACATACAATCTCCACCTCCAGCTCCAGAAAGTTTAGCTCCCATAGCCCCAGCGCTTTTGCTAGCAGCAATTAAGTTTTCCAATTCAATACTACTTACTTGTAATCTGCGCAATAAAGCTTGATTTTCATCCATTAACAGACCTAAATGTGGCCAATCTTGTTGCTGTAGAGTTTTTTTAGCTTGTTCTACTAGAAGAGTAATATCAGTAAAAATGTTGTTGATGGTTTTTTTATTTTCACTATGCAAATTTTGCACCATGCGTACTAAGGTGGCTGTATCAGCTTTAACTCCAGTATAACCAACTATAAAAGGCAAATTTTTTAAATTAATTGTTTCTACTGTTTTACGTTTAATAAATTTTCCGTGAGGGGTAATGTAATAAAGCGTTCCTCCCCAAATACCAGCGGCAATGTCAAAACCAGAGGCTACGCCTTGTACTTCTAAAACAGTTGCATAACAAAGATCAAAAAGTTGATCATTGGTCATGGGTACTTCATAAAATTCACTCAGAGCCTTAGCAAAAGCTACTGTACTAGCACTGCTCGATCCAAGCCCATATGAACTTTTAAATTCATTTTTGCTGTAAACATGGATAGTTTTCTTTTGAGGATATTTTTTTAAAAATAATTTATAACAAGTTTCGATAAAACTCACTTCCTTGGGCAAATTCTTGTTGCCAAGATCAGAAATCTTTTTCGAATAAGCTCTCAAGCCCAAATCTGGAGCATCCAAAACAAAAACTTCTTCACCATTCTCTTCGACAGTGATTGATAAACGACGATCAACTGCTGTAACAATGCAAGGATGACCAAAAACCACACTGTGTTCACCAAATAGCATGAGTTTTCCTGGAGCTGAAGTTTTAATTATTTTTTTCATAATCAATTCCTATCTGAGTTTGAAAAAACTCTAAACCCATTGCTTCTAATTCTTTTTTAAATTTTTGAGGATTTTTATGCCAAGCCAAAATGTAGCCAGAACCTGTTTTAATTCCACCAGCTCCAGTAATTTTACAAAAAGCTTCTAGTTTCTGTAGTTTAGAAATTATTTTCTGAGCTCTGAAGCCCACTATTCCTATCTGTTCTAAAAGAAACTGATTTTGATTCAACAAACTTGGGTCAAATGTGCCAATTCTTAAATCATTAATCATTTGTTGACTTAAAACACCAATTTTTTGCAGAATTTTTTGATTAGATTTTTGATCGGCAACTTTTTTTACCATTTCACCGGTTGTTTCACTAGCCTCTCCAGAATTTACCAAGAAAAAAGACTGATTGATCAATGCTTTATTTGAAATGGCTTTTATTTTACCCTGTTTGAAAACTATTAATCCGCCATAAACAACAATGCTCGGGTCAGCACCGCTGGAATGACCATGAATAAAATTTTCTGCTTCTAAAACCAGATTATAAAGTCGATCATTATTAAGCGAATAATTATAAAATTTTGCTAATTCACTAAAAATTGCTGTAGCAAAAACAGCTGAAGAGCCCAATCCTGATTGTTGAGGTAAGTTAGATTCAATTTTAATAGCAATTTGGATTTTTGATAATTGAGCGAGTTTGGCAAATATTTGCAAAATATATTGTAAATATCGATCTTGTTTCTGAGTTTCGTTTAAAACTCCTTCTTTAACAGCGCAGGTAATACCTAAATTTAAGTTTGCTAAAACAGCAGGATGTCCATAAACTACACTGTGTTCACCAGTTAAAATAATTTTCCCGCGATAAAAACTAGACATGCTGTGCTTTCAAGCCATAACAAATTATTTCACTGGAGGCTTCTTTTTTAATTTTTCTTAGAACTATTTCTACTTCATCGCCAATTTTAAATTTCTGATGCGCCACTCCCATCAAAGAAATTTTTTCCCTCTCCAATTCAACTAATAAATAAGCATAAGACAATAATTCAATTTGGTCAGAAGCAGAGACTTCCATCATAGAAACAGATAAAACTTTGCCATTTTTGCCTAAATATTTAGACCAATTTTTGTTTGAACGCCAATATTCTGTAATGTTCATAATTTTTTCCCAAGAATATTTACTATCGCAGT
>CAZBVY010000046.1:0-5464 GCA_964495475.1 uncultured Pseudomonadales bacterium | reverse complement strand
TAGAAAAATTAGAAGTTTTCACCAGCACTAATCGCGGTGGCTTTGGAAGCACCGGTAGAAAATAGTATGAACAACCAAGAGCAGTTGGCTATTCTTGTTGGTGGAGAAAATCACAAAAATAGTCGTCGAAGGGGCGTTGGTTATCAAAAAGAAACTCATCCGGTTTTATTGGCCACAGATCAATCATCCTCATTAGAATCAGTAATTTTGTATACCTTGAGTGAGATTAATGAACTCGAAAATGAATACTTTGCTTTAATGGATTCCTCAAAAATGAAAGAAGAGGTATTTACAGCTCCTAAAGCTTTTATGATGGAATTTGTGGACTTTATTGTCATGCTTAAAATTATTATTAGTAAATTAGATGTGAAGTTTTCAACTGAGGAAACTATTTTTTCTGTTGATGGCCAATTTAAAGGTAATTTTTCTTCCTTAAAAGAACAAACTTTGAATATAGGCGAAGGCAATGTGAAGCGTAATTTAGAAATTCTTTTAAGCGAGGCTTTGTCTTTATTAAAATTTTTAAACATTAAATTACAGGGTGATTTATATGTGTCTTTGATGAACAACAAATTGCAATTAAACAGAGAAGCGCGTTTTTTCCAAGTAGAAAATAACATGAATGAAACAGACATGATTGATAAAACCAATCATACTTTTAAAGCTCTGCGTCTTTTAAGACATCATCTATTGGATAATTTGGGCATTGAAACAACTCTGCAACCTTGGATTACCGATTTTTTTATTGAAGAAATTTCAGATTGGAGAAATAGTGATCAAGCTCTAGATAGTCTCAAACTCAAGGTTGATTTATTCAAATTAAAAATAAGAGATGAATTATCATGGAGTTTAACGGGTAAAATTGAACCAGATAGATTTTTAGAAATGAAAATGCTTATTGCAGGTGCTAAATTACTTAAAAACACAGATCATAAATCATCTTTATCTTTACAAACCCAAGCCAGCAATGCTACTCTGGCTGAAGAAACTGTTTTTTGGACTTAAAAATAATTTTATATAAAAAAGGACTGACATGAACAGAAAAGGCTTGCTCATTACTTTAGAAGGTGGTGAAGGAGTTGGTAAAACTACTCAAGTAGTTAGGCTTAAAGAACGTTTGGTACAAGCAGGAAAAGATGTGGTGGTTCTTCGTGAACCAGGTGGAACAACCATTAGTGAACAAATTCGTGAAGTTGTTTTATCAAATAAAAACGTAGGCATGGCTTACACCACTGAAGTATTACTTTTTCAAGCAGCTAGAGCACAAATTTATCGAGAAATTGTTTTACCTTCTTTAGAATTGGGAAAAGTGGTAGTGATGGATCGTTCTCGTGATAGCAGTGTGGTTTATCAGGGTATGGTGAGAGGTTTTGGAGTAGAAATTATTGAACAACTCAATGATATTTCTACCAAAAAAACTTATCCAAATTTAACATTTCTACTTGATGCACCAGTAGATATTGGATTAGGAAGAAGAATGAACGAGGGTGGCGTAGACCGTATTGATTATGAAGACAAAGATTTTCATGAAAAAGTCAGACAAGCTTATTTAAAAGTAGCTAATAACGATATAAACAAATACGGAGCTCATTCGCGTTGGCAAATCGTAGACGCTTCCAAATCAACAGAAGAAGTTCAGGAACAACTTTGGGAAAGAACTCAAAGTTTCTTAGACAAAATTAAAACTAAAGACTGGGAAAATCAATTAGAAGATATTTCAGTTGACTATATAGAAGAGTAGACAAGATGAATAACCATGCAGAAATTACCTAAAGCAGTGCGTCAGTTGGTGGAGAAATTTGAACGATTACCAGGAATTGGACCTCGTTCGGCACAAAGATTAGTGTTTTATCTTTTACACAATCCCACTCATGAATTGGAAGATTTTGCTGATAAGTTATTGGCTTTAAAAAAAGAAACCGTCATGTGTTCTCATTGTCATAATATTGCTGAAAGTAATCCTTGTTCAATTTGCGCTGATCAAAATCGTGACCAAAGTATTTTATGCGTAGTAGAACAACCATTGGATTTGTTAGCAATTGAAAAGTCTGACAAATATTATGGCTTGTATCATGTTTTGCATGGTAGTATTACTCCTCTTAATAATATTGGCCCAGATCAACTTTATTTAAGAGATTTACTAAAACGACTGGATGGAGTTACGGAACTAATTTTGGCGACTAATCCGACTATGGAAGGTGAAGCCACAGCTCTCTACATTAAAGAAATGATTGCTACTTCTAGTTTAAAAAATAAAGATCAAATTAATGTAACTCGCATTGGTCACGGCCTTCCAATTGGAGCTGATATTGAGTACGCTGACGGTGTTACTTTAGCCAGAGCACTCGAGGGAAGAAGACAAATTTAACTTGCTTATTTGCTATTTTTTTGCTAATCTATTTTTAGATGAAATTAACGATCAAACAATTAGTTGTTTACTAATTGAGGGGTCGTTTTTTTTAAAAATTAAACATAGTTCTTTTTCATCAAGGAACTAGAAGGAGAATCAAATGACAGACGTGATTGTTCAAACAAAAAGTCTTAAAGTAACCAGAGCTCTCCGCGAATTTATTCAAAGACAAGGAAATAAACTTAATAAATTAAGAGACCTTAAAATTAGCAAGGTAACTGTTTATTTGGAGCAGGATACTAAAAAACCAAGCGACAGTAAAAAAGTGAGTGTTAAATATAACATTGAAATACCAGGCAAGGATTTATGGGTTGAAATTAATGGTTATGATTTTTATGACGCCATAGTTGATGCAACTAATGCAGCTTTACGTAAAATGCGTCAGGCTAAGGAAAAAAAAACTGACTATCGTCGCTTGAATAGAGAAAACCAACAATTTCGCTTGGCTTAAGTAGGAGACTTGTTTTTATTGATTTTTTTCTGTTACCATGGAGCTATGGCAGACAATCATGATCCTCTAGCAGCTCTTCAAAAATTATTAGCAGATCAGAAAAATACGGTTAATCATGATAATCAAGTTAATGATTCAGTTGCTAGTGAAACACCCGACGTGAGTTCGGAAGATGCATCCTCGATATCAGAAGCAGTTAATCCTGGTCCCAGTGCCGAGGAAATAGCTCTTTTGCAAAAACAAAAAGAAGAAGAGGATAACTTAAAAATTAAAAAACAATTAGAAATGATGCAGACAGAACTTAAAGAAACACCTCAGTATCAAGCTAGAATCAATCAAAAACAAGCTAGCGAAGCAGATTATGAAAAAAAGAGATTAGAAGAAAGAAGTAAAAGAATTTTTCAATTAAAACATTTAGAAAATAGTTGAAATTTAGGGTAAATAAGGGTAAATATATGTCGGGATTGAGCGCTCCACATGCGGGAGCCAAAACACAAATCAGGCCAGGTGGTGGTTTTCGTCAGAGTTTTGGCTCTGGTTTCAGTGATGAATATGAAAATTCCAATGCCACGTCAGCTGCTACTGCGCAAAAACAAGCTTCTCAACAATCTTCAGTTTTGGGACAACAAGGTGTAGCTAAACAACAAGCTGTTGCAGAAGGCGCGGGGCAAACCCCATTGGCTTCAGGAGAAGCAGGAAAACAGCAAGTTCCTCCAAGAGAAGTGACTAGTATAAGTGAAGAATTACTTGTTCGTCCAGCTAAAGATATTTTACAAACTGCGAAATCATTTTTTGATCTACATGCTTTGCTTGGTATTAATCCCGAAGATCCTCCAGAAAAAAAAGCTAAAAAACAAAAAATTGCTCAAAATTGGCAAAAGTTAACTAGTGAAGAGCAGGCTTATGTTCAAAAACAATATCAAGAAGAACAACAAAAAAAACAACAAGAATTGCAAGTAGAACAAGAAAAGAAAGAAAAAGAAGCTCAAGAAGCTAATGAACAATCCATTGCGCCACCTAGCAGTCCCAAAAAAGGCCCAGTTGGATTAACTGGCAGTAAGAAACAACAAACTAGTCAACTTTTACAAAACAGAAGAACTCAGATGACTCAGGCTGATGGCTAGCTAAACTGACCTGCTCAAGTTACAATAAGTTACAGTGATAAAACTTTTTAATACTCTTTCCAAAAAAATTGAAGAATTTTCACCAATTCATGCAGATTCTATGCAAGTTGGTCTTTATGCTTGTGGACCCACTGTTTACGACTACACTCACATTGGTCATTTACGTAAATATGTGATGGATGATGTTTTAGTTAGAGTTTTGCGCAATGCTTCGTACGAAGTAAAACACGTTCAGAACATTACTGACGTGGGCCATTTAGTTTCAGATGATGATGAAGGTGAAGATAAAATGGAAAAAGGTGCGCGCAAATATGGCAAAACTGCATGGGAATTAGCTCAACAATTTGAAAATTATTTTTTTTATAGCATGGATAAAATGAATGTTTTAAGGCCTACTTTAAGTTGTCGAGCTACCGAACATATTCAGAGTCAGTTAGATTTAGTTTTAGACTTAGAAAAAAAAGGTTTCACTTATATTATTGAAAAAGATGGTGTTTATTTTGATACCTCTAAATTAGAAAAATATGGTGAATTAAGTGGCCATGATCCACGCTTTGCTCCCAGAGAAGCGAGAATAGAAGAAATTGAGGGCAAAAGAAATCCAAGTGATTTTGCGCTTTGGAAATTTGAAAAAGCTGGCGAAAATCGTCAAATGGTTTGGCCAAGTCCTTGGCATCCTCGTAGTTTTCCCGGTTGGCACGTGGAGTGCAGTGCCATGAGTATCGAACACCTTGGACCACAAATTGATATTCACACCGGAGGAATTGATCATATTGCTGTTCATCATGCCAACGAAATTGCGCAATCAGAAACTTATACTGAAAAAAAACCATTTGTTAAGTATTGGGTACATCACAATTTTTTGAGAGTTGATGGTGAAAAAATGAGCAAGTCTCTTAATAATTTTTATACCATTGATGACATCATTAAAAAAGGCTTTTCTCCAGAGGCTTTGCGCTTACTTTTCTTAAATAGCCACTATCGTAGTGAACAAAATTTTACTTTTGCTAGTTTGGAAGCAAGTCAAAATGCTTGGCAAAAACTTTTACAAATTTATTTTGCTCTTAAAAAATCTCCTCGGGATTTTTCTGATGAACAAGATGATGAAAATGAAATTAGTCAAAAGTTTACAAATGACTTTTTAACCGCAGTTGAAAATGACCTAAACACTTCAGAAGCACTAGCTGTCTTATGGCAAATGTTAAAAAACACGTCTTTAACCAATAGTCAAAAATATCGTCTATTATTAGATTTCGATCGAATTTTAGGTTTAGGTTTAATTGCCACTAAAGAAAGCAATTTACTTTTAAAACCAAATCAAGAATTACAAGTGAGTGATTTACCGGAAAAATTACAGAAGCTTTTTGCAGAAAGAGAAGAAGCTCGTCTTGATAAAGATTATGCTAAAGCTGATCAGATTCGACTAGAATTTGCCAAAGCTGGTTATCAACTCGTGGATTTAAATGGCTCTGTAATCAT
>CAZBVY010000045.1:0-5535 GCA_964495475.1 uncultured Pseudomonadales bacterium | reverse complement strand
TTAAAACTGGAAAATTCAAAATCATGTGCACATAAACTGCTTCTTCATAAGTTTTACCACCTTGAGAAATATTGTAAGCCAAATGCTTACGACCCCAATCATCTTCCTTAACAATAGTACCCTTATGTTTAGCAACTAATTCGGTAATTTCTTTCTTAAGCCTGGAGACGTCGGCATCTAATAAATCGCCGGGAATTAAATAAGTTAATTCGTAATCTTTAGTGATAATTTCTTTAGCTAATTTCATATTTCTTTCAATTCGCAAAATTGAGCCCTGCTCAATTTTCTGGATATTAATAAGCGAATTTTAATCTCAGTCGGATATTATAACAGAGAAGGTCAAGATATAAAAGCATTCAAACTATTTACCAATCATAAACTCTACCACGTCACCATCCTGCATAATGTAATCACGACCTTCTTGTCTAACTTTGCCAATTTCTTTACAAGCTGACCATCCGCCAATTTTAATAAAATCTGCAAAATTAACTATTTTGGCACTAATAAATTTCTTACTAAAATCGGTATGAATCACACCAGCTGATTCTTGAGCTGTAGAACCTTTTTTGATTGTCCAAGCTTTACTTTCAATTTCACCAGTGGTCAAAAAGCTTTGCAAACCTAAAGTTTGATAGGCCACCGTTGCTAATCGAGATAAACCACTTTCTTTAATCCCCAATTCTTGCATATAAAGCTCTTGATCTTCTGGAGCTAAAACTGCTAATTCACTTTCAATTTTGGCAGAAATAATGACAATTTGGTCTTTTTTAATTTGAAGTTTTTTAGCGAACTGTTCAGTTAATTCTTGAGTTTTACTCAGATCTTTTTCATCGACGTTAATCGCAAAAATTTCCGGTTTAGCAGTTAGAAGACATAATTCCTTAGCGACTAATTTCTCAATTTCGCTTTGACAATTTAAGCTTTGACCTTGTTCGATTTTAGCTAAAAAATCTTGAATTGTGTCCCACTTAAGCTTCTCGTCTTTACTAACCGCACCTTTTGGTTGTTGTTGTTTTTGCAAAGTTTCCAGATCAGCTAACTGCAATTCGGTGCGAATGATTGCTAAATCCTGTTCTGGATCTACCGAACCCTCACGAAGCACATTTGGATCACTGAAATGACGCAAGACGTGACAAATGGTATCGGTTTGACGAATATTAGCCAAAAATTTATTACCAAGACCCTCACCTTTGCTCGCCCCTGCTACTAAACCAGCAATATCAACAAATTCCACCAAAGCATATTTGAGCGGAGGTAAATTATTTAGTTTTTCACTAGTTTTGGTGACTTCAGCGAGTTTCAATAAACGATCATCTGGCACTTCTACTACGCCAACGTTGGGTTCAATTGTCGCAAACGGATAATTAGCGGCCAAAGCCACCTGCTTTTTTAATAAAGCATTAAATAAGGTAGATTTGCCAACATTAGGAAGACCAACAATACCAATTTGTAAATTCATAATCGCTATTATATCGAGAAAATGAAGAATTACTACTTAAGAAATAGTCCTATAACAATTGACTTTTGGACATTTTTGTGGCATAATGCCCCTAGTTGTTGCACTATTGAACTGTAGTCAAAGCGACTGCAGAAATTCAAACAATAGTGTTGTAAGGAGGAGCCGTGAAAAAGGCTCTTTGGATAGGTTTTGTAGCTATCATTGTTATTGCAGTTCTTTATGCAGGCTTTTTAGCCTTGCAAGAGAATAATAACAATAAGGTTGCCGCCGAATGTCTTCGCGGTAACCAAACAGCCTGTGCGTATTTTCAAGCACAGGAAAATGTCACTGCAACAGAAATTTTGTTGCAGGAAGCAAAAGCAAATCTAACAAACGCTCGAGAAGCCTACAAAGCCTCTCAGCAAGGAGGAGAATGACAACCCTCCCCCAAAATAAAACTCCGCCGATAAAAAGGCGGAGTTTTTCTTTTTATTTAAAAAATTAGAGATTATTCCTCAGAAGGAATGACCAACCAACACAAAAGATAAATTATGAGCCCAGGAAATCCTCCTGGAATTAAAGTTAAAACTAAAATCACTCTAATTAAAGTGACATCAATTTCAAAATAATTAGCAAAAGCAGCAGCGACGCCGGCAAGCTTGCGACCTTTTAAGGGTCTGATTAATTTTTTCATAGAAGTTTTAGTCTTTGGACTAGGCATATTTTTCCTTTTTTTATTGTTTGTTATTGTATCATTAATTTGAGATAGCTAAAGATTTTTTAATTCTTCTCCATCAGTTTGAAAATACCACAGCGCAAAATCGCTATTGCGGAAATTTTTTGCTTTAATGAGC
Source organism: uncultured Pseudomonadales bacterium (assembly GCA_964495475.1). Lineage (GTDB taxonomy): Bacteria > Patescibacteriota > Microgenomatia > UBA1400 > PJMF01 > UBA1364. Next base: position 3,243 of record CAZBVY010000045.1, on the reverse strand, counting down.
TTCGCAAATTGATTTAAATCAAAAAATTCAACACTAATTTTTTCGCCTGCATCAGGATTTTTCTTGGCAGTTTCTTGACAATTTTTAGCCACTAAATAAAAATTTGCCCAATCAATTCTACTGTTCATTTGCCCACTGAACAAAAAATACCAATCATCACTTGAAAACCCAGTTTCTTCCAATAATTCGCGCTTAGAAGCTTTTAAAACACTTTCGCCGGCATCAATAATGCCACCTGGCAAACTCAAAAATTCCTGGAAACCAGGTTGAGTTTGTTTAGTCATAATCACTTTTTTATCCGCAGTAAAAGCCAAGACCGTCACCGTATCGGTTCTGGAAACACTTTCAAAAGTGACTTCGCTACCATCATAAAGTTTTTGAGGCCATTGCCAAATTTTGAAGAAATTTCCCTGAGCCATGATTTTTGCTCCCTCACCTCTTTTCAATTTAGCTAAAGGGCGCTTAACAATTTCTTGCTCGTTTTGTTCGTTAACTTTTTGTAGCATATCTGCCAAATTATAAAGCAAACACCAAGGTATAATACAGATGTGTCAGAAATTCGTATTAAAAACAAAAATTATCGTCTACCTATTTTTGTGCCAGACGCCACTTTAGGTGTAGCTCGTAATTTAGATAGTCTCGATCTTGCCAAAGTAGGTTTGCAAGGCGTGATGGTTAATACTTATCACTTGATCCAAAAACCTGGAGAAAAGATTTTGCAAGAAGTTGGCGGGATCAAAAAAATGATGAATTGGAATGGTTTTGTGTCTTCAGATTCTGGTGGCTTTCAGCTTTTTTCTTTGATTCGTAAAAATCCCAACCTAGGTAAAATTACTGATGAAGGTATTGTTCTTTATTCTGGTCCAAAGAAACAAAAAAAAAGCCTTTTTACTCCTGAAGATTCAATTCGCATGCAATTTACAATTGGCAGTGATGTAATGATTTGTCTCGATGACTTTACTCCTCCTGAAGCTAATGAGAAGCGCATTAAAGAAAGCGTAGAAAGGACTATTGCTTGGGCTAAAAGAGCAAAAATTGAATTTGAAAAGCAATTAATCGAATATGGTTTCGATGAAAAGAATCGCCCACTTTTACTCGCTCCTATTCAGGGACATGACAATCAAAAATGGCGCACTTATTGTAGTGAAGAATTACAAGAAATCGGTTTTGACATCTATGGTTTGGGTGGTTGGCCTTTTACTAAAGATGATAAATTTGATTACTCTTTTTGCAAATTAAGTGCTGATTTAACAAGTAAAGATAGTCTCCGTTTTGCCCTTGGAGTAGGCACTCCAGAAAACATTGTCAAGCTTTTCTTTATGGGTTATCAATTCTTTGACTGTGTTTTGCCTACTAGAGATGCCCGTCATCAGCGACTCTATATTTTCAAAGTTGATCCAAAAACTTTGAATCGCGCTGATTTAGAAAAATTAGCCAAAGAAGATCGGCTCAACGAGATTTTTGATTATTGTTATATCAGCAAAGGCCAATTTGCCACTGACATTAGTGCTGTAAGTGAGTTCTGTGACTGTCCAATTTGCCAAAAAACCAATGATATTCCTCAAGTTAATAAGGCCTATTTGCATCACCTTTTTAAAATTGGTGATGGCAGTGCTTTCCGCCTAGCTAGCCTACACAACCTGAGAGTCTATACGCAATTGATGGAAATTTTAGGCAAAGATTCCTAATCCCACAAACCATGTTCTTTGAGGGCTTTTTTAATTTGCAACAATTCAATTTCAATTTTTTTCAATTTAACTTGTAAGTCTAGGTTTTCTCCCTCGTCAATTTCTTCGTCAAGAAAATAGTTAATGGATTTATGAGTTAGATTGCTGATATTTTGTAAAGTATCAAGCGGTGGCATGGCTCTGCCTTTTTCATAAGCACTGATCGTGCGATCGGAAAGTTTAAGCGAATTAGCTAAATCTTTTTGAGATAATGCTGCTTCGACTCTAGCCTGTTTTAATTTTTTAGCGATTTTGTCCATCTTTGTCATATTTTGTTTACTTGACTAAGTGCATATAAACTATTACTCTATTTTTATTAGAAAAAATCTAATTAAAATATGTTACCAGACTCAACTTCTTCCACCATTCTTATTGTTGAGCCTAACTTGGATCTACAAAAGCCTTATGCTTTCTTAGATACTAAAAATTTTAAAATCACTAAAGTAAGTGACATTGCCACTGCTAATGATGAGTTACAAAAACAAGATTTTAGTTTAGTTTTTTTAAGTTGCAGTTTTTCTAACAAAAAAATACTTAATTTTCTTGAGTCACTTAAGTTAGCAAGCAAAAACCAAATTATTCCCTTGATTTTAATCGTTGATCTAAATCAGCCCTATAGCATTGTGCCTGGACTAAATTGGGATCAAAAAATTGCCGTGCTTAGTTCTCAGTCATCTGCAGAAGAACTTATGACTATTTTGCATCACTTACTCTAATGTTAATTTGCAACTTTCTTGTAACCTACTCTAATTATAATAGATAAATGGTGACAAAAAAACAGGCAATCAAAAATTTAGCTCTACGTTATAGACCACGAGAAAAAGTTCGTCAGCAAGGCATTCAAGCTTTAAATAATAATGAGCTCTTAGCTTTAATCATCAGCAGTGGTCAGAAAAACTGTAATGTTTTAGAACTAGCAAAAAAAGTAGAAAAACAATTGTTTTCAGCTACAGACACAATTAATCAGGCATCTTTGACTAAAATTTTTGGAATTGGTGAAATTTTGGCAAATAAAATCCTAGCTAGCTTAGAGTTGGGACAACGGTTGGCACAAAAAACAGATTATGAGCGCATTAATACTCCTGCAAAAATTTTTGAATTATCGCTGGAATTGCATCATAAAAAACAAGAGCATTGTCTAGCTTTTTATCTTAATGGGCGTCAAGAATTAATTAGTAAAAAAACCATTGCAATTGGTGGATTAAACTTTAATTTTCTAGAACCTAGACAAATTTTTGAACCAGCTTTTAATCTAGGAGCCAGCAGTTTTATCTTAGTGCATAATCATCCTTCTGGAAATGTTAAGCCATCAGACGATGATTTGCTACTTACTAAAAAAATTGTTGCTATCGCTGAATTAATGGGAGTCAGGCTACTAGACCATTTAATCGTTTGTAAAAACAACTTTTTCTCTATTAGGGAACATTTTGCTGAATTGATTAGTTCTGAGGCTGAGTTTTAATGATTACAGAGCCATTTAAATCCACGAGTTGATAACCAGCTTTGGCAAATTCTA
>CAZBVY010000044.1:0-5579 GCA_964495475.1 uncultured Pseudomonadales bacterium | reverse complement strand
AAATACTCTAAAATCGGCTTTTTCACACTTCTACAATAAAAACAAGCCCTTTTTTTCAGCTACAAATTATGGTACAACAGATCTTCTTAACTTAAAAAACGGAAGATATTATGGCAACTAGCAACGATTTAAAACACTATCGAGCCTCAGAAATTAAAGTCCTAGAAGGCTTAGAGCCGGTTCGTAAAAGACCTGGCATGTATATTGGTTCAACTGACATCAAAGGTCTACATCATTTAGTCAAAGAAATTCTGGATAACTCAGTTGATGAAGCCATTGCTGGTTTTGGTAAAACTGTGCAATTATTTCGTACTGCCACCAATGATGTTCATCGTCAATTATTTGAAAATCATAAAAATAATAAAAATAAAAAAGCTGATGATAAAGAAATCGGCAACCAAGTAATTACTGTAATTGATAATGGTCGCGGTATTCCTACCGATCTACACGAATCTGGTGTTTCAGCCATGGAGTTAGTCATGACCAAACTGCATGCTGGAGGTAAATTTGAAGAAACTGCCTATAAAGCCTCTGGTGGTTTGCATGGTATTGGCTCTTCTGCTGTCAACGCGCTTTCTAGCTTGATGCAAGTGGCAGTTAAACGAGATGGTAAATACTTTTACCAATATCATTCCAGAGGTATTCCTGCTGAAAACGTTAAAGAAATTTCCGAAAAAGAATTAATCAGTAAATTCAGTGAGCAGAGTAGTGAATTTATAAAATATGAATCAGGATCCATGGTCCAATTTGTAGTCGATCCAACCATTTTTTCGACCGTTGATTACAGCCATAAACAAATGATTCAAATTGTTAAAGATCGTGCCTATCTGATGGCAGGTATCTATTTTCAATTTTTTGATCGCATCGAAAATCTAGAACAACATTACTATTTTGAAGGTGGTATTCGCTCTCTAGTTGAACATCTCAACATGTCTCGTAAATCATTACATAAAGTTTTTTATGTCAACAATGATTGGCAAGATCCAGATACTGGCAAAAATATCGGTATCGAATTGGCTTTGCAATATAACGACACTTACAACGAGCACACCGAGAGTTATGTCAATGTCATCAATACTCCAGATGGCGGAACCCATGTACAAGGTTTTCGCTTGGCTCTAGGTAGAGTAATGAGAGATTACGCTGAAAAAAATAATTTAGTTAAAGAAAAAGAAGTTTTTGTAGCTGATGATCTGCGTGAAGGTTTAACAGCAGTGGTGTTTGTCAAAATGCCAGCCAATGATCTACAGTTTGAATCTCAAACTAAAGCTAAGCTTAATAATGCTGAGGCACAAACTGCGGTTTATCAAGTTTTTAAAGATTCTTTTTCTACCTACCTAGAGGAAAATCCCAAAGTTGCTCGTACCATTATTGATAAAATCATGATCTCCGCTCGCGCTCGCCTCGCGGCTCGCGCTGCCAAAGATGCTGTAATTCGTAAAGGACTTTTAGAAGGAGTTTCTTTACCTGGTAAATTGGCTGACTGTCAATCTAGAAATGCTTCTGAGAGTGAAATTTATATGGTTGAGGGTGATTCAGCCGGTGGTTCCGCTAAGCAGGGTAGAGATCGTAAATTTCAAGCCATTTTTCCACTACGTGGCAAAATTTTAAACACTGAACGTGCTCGTTTAGATAAAGTCGTGGCTTCGGAAGAACTAAAAAATCTAGTCATTGCGCTTGGATGTGGTATTGGTGAAAGCTTTAATCTTGAAAAATTACGTTATCATCGCATTATTTTGATGAATGATGCTGATGTTGATGGAGAACATATTACCACCTTAGGACTCACTTTTTTCTTCCGTCACTTGCGTCCCATTATTGAAGCTGGATATTTATATGTCGCTATGCCACCTCTATACAAAATCACTCAAGGTAAAGAAGAAAAATATGTCTATGACGATTTGGACAAAGATAAATTAATTACTAGCATTTTGGCTAAAGATCCAAACGCTAAAATCGGTGTGCAAAGATATAAAGGTTTAGGTGAAATGAATCCAGAGCAACTCTGGGCTACCACCATGAACCCCAAAACTCGTATGCTCAAGAAAATTTCGATTGAAGACGCCATTAAATCAGATAACACTTTTTCAGTTTTAATGGGTGATGATGTAGCCCCTCGTAAAAAATTTATTCAGAGCCATGCTACTTCAGCTCAACTAGACATTTAAAAGAAAGGATTAACAACATGAAAACTTACGTAATAGGCCACCTCAAACCAGACACCGATTCTGTTGTATCCGCTATGGCCTTAGCCAACCTATATCAAAATGTCACTTGTTATGGCTATCAAAATGTTGAAGCTGGAATTACTGAAAAGATCAATCCTGAAACTAGTTTTTTAATGAATAAATTTGGTCTTACAGCTCCAAAAATTATCTCTGCGACTGATCTTGCTAGCGACGATCAAGTAGTCTTAGTTGACCACAATGAAGAATCTCAACGCCTAATGGGTTTAAATCCTAATCAAATTGTAGAAATCGTTGACCACCATAAAGCTAATATTAACTTTGAACAACCCATCTATTTAACTTTTAAGACTTGGGGATCTTCAAATACCATTGTTTACCACATGATGAAGAGCAATAACTTTGTTCCAAATGCGAAACTTGCTAGTTTGATGTTGGCTGCTATTTTATCTGACACGGTTGGTTTTAAATCTCCAACTTGTACTCCCAAAGACAAAGAGGTTGCCATGGAACTAGCGACCATTGCAAAGGTTAGTGACTTAGAGGCTTTCACTTTAGAAATCTTTAAAGCTAAATCTGATGTCAGTCAATTGAGTGCACAAGAAATCGTGAAGAACGATTACAAAATTTTCGACTTCAACGGCAAGAAAGTCATGATTGATCAATTGGAAACTGTTGAGCAAGAAAAAGTTATTGCTGACAAGAAAGCTGATTTGCTCAAAGCCATGGAACAAGTTAAAAATGAGCTTCAAGCTGACATGATTTTTGTAGCTATCACCGACATCCTTAAAGTTAATACCAAACTCTTAATTATTAACCAAGTGACTGGTGAATTAGCGGTCAAAGCTTTTGGAGGTGAGGTTAAAGAACAAGTATTAGATATTGGAGCACGCTTATCTCGTAAAAAAGAAATTGCTCCACCAATTGAAAGAGCTCTTAGTTAAATTGAACATATAGCTTTTTAGCAGAGCAGTAGCTTGTATGCTAAAAGGACTTAAAGAGATTTTTAACTGATACACCAAGATATTAATAAACAAAGAATCAATATATAAAGCAATGGATCAAAAAGTCAAATAATATGTCAGAAGATAACAAAAACGCAACACCAAACATCAGTATTGAAAACCTAGACGAAACTGAAGAGGTGTCTGCTTCAGCTCCAATCGAATCAATTTCAGAAGAAGAAATCGCTTCCAAAATGGGCACTATTGAAGAAAGTCTTTACGGTAAGCTGAAACACACTTCCATCGTTAACGAGATGGAAAAATCTTACCTAGATTATGCGATGAGCGTTATCGTTTCTCGTGCACTTCCTGACGTTCGCGATGGTCTCAAACCAGTCCATCGTCGCATTCTTTATTCCATGTATAAATCAGGTATTCATTGGAACACTCCTTACCGCAAATGTGCTCGTATTGTTGGTGATGTTTTAGGTCGCTATCATCCACACGGTGACAGTGCAGTTTACCTAGCCTTAGTCCGTCTAGCCCAAGATTTTAGTATGCGTTATCCATTGGTTGATGGTCAGGGTAACTTTGGTTCAGTAGACGGAGATAGCCCAGCTGCCATGCGTTACACTGAGGCTCGTAGTGCCAAGATCACTCAGGAATTGGTGGCAGATATTAACAAAGATACTGTTGATTTCATTGACAACTTTGATGGTTCCACTAAAGAGCCAGTGGTTATGCCTAACCGCATTCCTAACTTCTTGCTAATGGGTTCCGAAGGTATTGCTGTAGGTATGGCTACCAAAATTCCACCTCACAATTTAACTGAGGTTTGTAATGCCATCACTGCCATGATTGAAAAAGGCAAATCTAATACCGAGACCAAAATTGAGATCGGGGAAGAAAAACTTAGTTCTGACTCAGAATGTATCACCGCCATCTTAGAAGCCAAACCTGACAGCTTGGCTGGTAAATTTGAAAGTGAAATTACTCATGAAGAATTAATGGAACACATTAAAGGCCCAGATTTCCCAACCGCTGGTATTATTTACGATCAAAAAGCTATTTCTGAAGCTTACAGATCGGGTAGAGGACGCATTATTGTGCGTGGTAAAGCCAGCATCGAAGAAAGTAAAAAAGATCAATTTTCAATTTCCATTACTGAAATTCCTTATCAGGTCAACAAAGCTCGTTTGCTGATGAAAATTGCTGATTTAGTTCGCGATAAAAAAATTGTTGGCATTCGTAATTTGCGTGATGATTCAGATCGCAATGGTATGGAAATCACTGTTGAATTAAAAAAAGATGCCAGACCAAATGTGATTCTTAACAAGTTGTTTAAATATTCAGAATTGCAAAGTAGTTTTTCCCTTAATATGGTGGCATTAAATAGCGATGGCACTCCTCAGCTCATGAGCTTGCGCCATGTTTTGCGTGAATATGTTATTCATCGTCAATTAGTAGTAGTTCGTCGTAGTCAAAATGAACTCAAAGAGGCTCGCGATCGTGCCCACATTCTCGAGGGATTAATCATTGCTTTAAATCATTTAGACGATGTTATTCAAACTATTAGATCATCCAAAGATACACCAACTGCTCATGATGCCTTGATGAAGAAATTCGGGCTCAGTGATGTTCAAGCAACAGCTATTTTGGAAATGCAATTAAAACGCTTAGCTGCTCTTGAAAGACAAAAAATTGAAGAAGAATATGCTGCTATTCAAGAAGCCATTGGGGTTTTAATTCATTTGTTAAACGATCCAGATAAAATCCTCAAAAAGATCGTTGCAGAAACTAAAGAAATGATCGAGCTCTATGGAGATGAGCGTCGCACCAAAGTCATCAAAGGCAAAATTGGCGAATTTGATGAAGAAGATTTAATTGCCGAAGAGTCAACTGTTATAACTCTAACAGAAAGTGGCTATATCAAACGCCTAAGTCCAGATGCTTTCCGTTCTCAATCCAGAGGTGGCAAAGGCAGTAAAGGTCTGAACATGAAAGCTGAAGATGTTCTCAAATGCATCGTCACTTGTAACACCCATGACAATCTTTTCCTCTTTACTAATCAGGGTCGCGTTTTTGAGATGAAATCTTACGAAATTCCAGATGCTAGTCGTCAAGCTAAAGGTACTGCTATTGTTAATATTCTTAATCTCAAAGCTGAAGAAAAAGTTTTATCTATCCTCGTGGTTGATCAAGAAGCAGATAAAGATAAATACGTCACTTTGGCCACTAAAAATGGCCTGGTGAAAAAAACTGCTTTAAAACTTTTTAACAATATCCGTCAAAGCGGTATTGTAGCTATCATTCTTAATGAAGGTGATGAGTTAGTCTGGGGAAAAATTACCACCGGACATGATCACATCATGCTCATCACTCATGACGGCAAATCAATTCGCTTCAGTGAAGAAGAAGTAAAATCTTCTCAAAGAGATACCAAAGGAGT
>CAZBVY010000043.1:0-5820 GCA_964495475.1 uncultured Pseudomonadales bacterium | reverse complement strand
CCATCGCGGCGGCACTTTTTAACCTTCAAATTATATCACTACTTTTCAGAGAGTTTCTAGAGTAATTTTAGAGCAATTCATGAACGTGGTAAATATCACCGGCACCGATGGTGATGAAAACCTTGTAATTGCTTTGTTTGACATAGTTGGCCAAAGCCGCTCTGGTTTTAAGGTTTTTAATTTGGCAATTGGAGTATTTGGCTTTGACGGCGGTGACGAGTTTGTCACAGTTCATCTCTGGATCAAAGGCTTCACGAGCAGATGGGAAGATGTCGATTAGCAGGACTTCGTCATTGGGTTTGGTATGAATGGCTAAAGCATCGACGAAGTCGTCGAATAATTGTCTGGTGCGAGAGAAGGTGTGGGGTTGGAAGCTAATGAGTTTTTTTTGCTCGCCAAAGTTTTTGTTGAGGGTGTCAATGACCGCTAAAATTTCTGAAGGGTGATGGGCGTAATCATCGTAATGCCAGTGCTGTTCACCTTGTTTGACTAATTCGAAACGGCGCTTGGTGGATTTAAACTGATTTAGAGTAGCGACTATTTGTTCAGGGTCAAAACCTAGTTGCACTAAACAAGCTAGGCTCGCGAGAGCGTTCATTAAGTTAAATTTGCCTGGCACTTGCAGAGCAAAATTAAAGTCTTGTAATCTGAAATCACAGGTTTCACTTTCGCCAAAAGTGCTGATTTTTAGATCAGGGCGACCGATTTCTTTAGCGAGTTGAATTAAGTCTTGATTGTCACCATTGATAATTAGATGACCATTGTTTTTAATTTGTCTGAAAAATTTAGCAAAGGTTGTTTTAGTATCTTCAAAACTGGCGTAAACATCGGGATGATCGTATTTAAGATTGGTGCAAACAGTGGCGAAAGGCTCAAGAAAAGCAAATCTAGGAGTGAATGCTTGACCTTTTTCTCTGGCATGAGGATCGATGACATATTCATCGGCCTCAGCGACGAAATATTTAGCCTCACTTTTCCATTGGCCAGTTCTTGGCATGCCAATAATTTCACCCACACCCACGGAAAAAGAAAGTTCCTGTGGAGCTAGTTGGTTCAAAACAAAAGTAATCATCGCCGAAACGCTACTTTTACCCCCTACTCCACAAACAGCGACGCCGTCTTTTTGATTAAAAAATTCGGCCAAAGCTTGAGCCTGAGTGTAAATAGGAATACCAGCTTGCATGGCAGCTTGGACTTGAGGGTTATCAACACCTTGATGGGCTGCGGTGTAAACGACTGCTTCGATATTTTGTTCCGCAAAATCTGGAATGTTGGCAATTTCATCAATTTTTATTGCCAAGCGACTGAGAATCGGCTCGGTTACAAAATCTTCTTCAATATCAGAACCGCTGACGTTTTTGCCAGCATCAAGCAAACATTGAGCAATGGAAGCCATGGCGACTCCCTTAATACCGACTAAGTAAAAATTTTGTGCATCGAGTAATGCCATATTATTGCAAAGCCTTTTTAACTGCCTCTTCATCACTCCAGAGGATTTCGGTGGTGCCATAACACATACTCTGTTCTGGTCCTTTGCCAAAAATGGCGATAAGATCGCCTTTTTTAGCTAATTTTTGAACAGCGAAATTAATGGCTTCTTGGCGGTCTGGAATGGAAACAATTTTATTGTGGCCTTCGCTGAGAGCTTCTTTCATTTGGCGAATAATTGACCAGATATCTTCAGTGCGCGGATCTTCAGCAGTAAAAATTACTAAATCAGCCAGCTCAACGCCAATTTGACCCATGATTGGTCTTTTAATAGCATCTCTTAAACCGGCGCAACCATAAACTGCAATTAATTTACCAGTCATTTGTTCTTTTTTCATGATGACACGTAAGGCAGTTAAAGCACTGCGTAAACCTTGTGGAGTATGAGCAAAATCTACCACGACCTTAAAGTTTCTATCATTTTTAATGAATTGCATTCTACCCGGTACTCCTTCGAAACTAAGCAGTGCTTGGCTAATTTGATCTTTATTTAGTCCTAATTCTAGAGCGATGGTGCTCACTAAACGAGCATTATTTTGATTGAAAGCCTCTAGAAAACGTGTTTTAATGGCTTTTTCAATTTTATTAGTTGACCTATTTTCTTGACTATATTCTAAAACTTTATATTTGCTACTGGGGAAGATTTTTTTGAGTCGGTAATAGGATTGATCATCTGCATTAAGCACTACTGTCTTGGCTTTCTTCATGACCGTTGCTTTGGCCTCCAAGTAATTTTGATAATTAAGATGATAATCAAAGTGATCTTGATCAACATTGGTAATGCCTGCAATCAAAGGTTTAATTCCAAACAGTCGATGCTGATAAGCACCTTGAGAGGTAAATTCCAAAACCAAGTATTCGGTTTCTTTTTGAATCATTTTCCTCATGAATGAGAAAAGCTGATCTGGACTTGGGCTAGTAACATGAAAACCAGTTTCAAATTTCTCGCCATCAATATAAGCCCCGACAGTAGAAATTAAAGCGACTTTTTTACCACTTTTTCGAAGAACATGATAAAGCAAAGTGGATGAGGTAGTTTTGCCATCGGTACCAGTAATAGCGATGATTTTAAGTTTAGATTGAGGGAATCTAAACTTAATTAAAGCTGGTAAACCCTTGGCAAGGCCAGTTTTTAAAAAATGATAGGGTCTCTTGAGTCGATAAATTAATTCACTTGGCATTACCTCATTATAATAACAGATTTTATGACAATTTCACCCTAGCTGATCTTAATTAAAGAGTTTCTACACTTTTTGCAACTTTACTTTGTTAGGCTGAAATCATGGCGGGAAGAATTTTTAGTGCAGTTAATAAAGGTTTGGAAACGATTAAAATTGAAGTGGAGATAAAAACAATCTTTGGCAAACCTGCTTTTATTATTATTGGTTTGGCCAATCGAGTGATTGATGAATCTAGAGAAAGAATTACCGCGGCACTTTCGCAGTGTGGCATTAGAATCAGACCTAAGAAAACCTTGGTCAATCTAGCACCAGCTGATTTGGATAAAAAAAGTAGCAGTGTGGAGTTAGCTATCGCCGTAGCAATGTTGCAATTATATGGCGAAGTTAAGTTAAATACGGATCAGGCTTTATTTTTAGGTGAGTTAGCTCTCGACGGACGCTTGCGTAAAATTAAGGGTTTTGTATCCATTGTCCTTTCTGCTAGAAAATTAGGTTTTAAGCAAATTTATTTTCCTAGGGCTAATTTAGGTGAATTGCCAAATATTAAAGACTTGGATTTTTATCCCTTAGTTTCTTTGCAGGAATTTTTAGCTTTCTCTCGTGGGAAATTGAAACTTAAAAAAGCGATTTATCAATTACAATCTTCATGCGAATCAAATCAACAGATTGATTTTGCTCATATTTTTGGCCAAACCCAAGCTAAAAAGGCTTTAGAAATTGTGGCAGCTGGCAGGCATAATTTATTGATGTTTGGTTCGCCAGGTTCTGGTAAGAGTTTATTAGCACAAGCTTTATTGTCAATTTTGCCGGATTTAAATGAAGAAGAATTTTTAGAAATTAATCGTATTTATTCTTTGTGTGGCCTATTACAGAATTTTCTACTGACACGTCGTCCTTTTCGCTCACCTCATCAAAGTATTGCCAAAGTAGCTTTAATTGGTGGTGGATTTTATCAAACTCCAGGGGAAATAAGCTTGGCTCATCGAGGTATTTTGTTCTTAGACGAATTTGCCGAATTTAAGCATCAATTAATCGAAATGTTGCGTCAGCCACTTGAAACAGGAATAATTGAAATTAGTGGTGGTAAACAAAGATGTATTTATCCAGCTAATTTTAGTTTAGTGGCTGCCAGTAATCCCTGCCCATGTGGTTTTACAGGTAGTCAACAAACTTGTCGTTGTACCCCACATGATTTAAAACGTTATCAGGCTAGATTTTCCGGACCAATTTTGGACAGAATCGATTTAATGTTAAGAATTGAGGCAGTAGAGATTTCTGTTTTGGCGACTGAACAGGCGGAAAATTCTAATTCAATTAAAAAAAGAGTCACAGAGGCAGTTAATTTACAGCAAAAACGCTATTTAAGTACACCTTATAGCAGTAATGCAGAACTAGATTCGCAAGCGGTTTTAGCTTTCTGTCAAATTGATTTGGAAGCCAAGAAGATGCTTGATTTAATGGCTAATTACAAGAAGCTTTCTACTCGCGGGTATTTTAAACTTATTAAGGTTGCTAGAACTATTGCCGATCTTGGTCAAAAACAAGTTATTCAAAAAGAAGAAATTCTAGAAGCTTTTAGTTATCGGGATTTTTTTATTTGAGCCTGAAAAACTAAAATGAAGAATGTGGTTTAGTAAGCCGGATTCTGTTTCTCGACAATGATTTATCTAATGCGTCAACATTATGACCATGAGGGAGTAGTACCATTAAGGTCAAGATCGTGACTCGCAACGGGGAGGATTGCCATTTTACTTTTGGTAAAATATCCAAAAGCTTGATCGTTTCACCCGACGCTACTCGGCTCGTCTCTGTTGCTCTAGACTGGCTTGTTAAGCAGTTAGTATCGCTACTCTTACTTAACAATCCCTGACTTTCATCAGGCACCCTCTACTCGGTTGTCCGGACTTTCCTATCTTGGCGAACCAAGATCCATTGTCCAATGCCACATTCTTCCCCTTTATTATACCGCGAAATTTTGCTAACCTGTCGATAGACTCACAGTGAGTCCACTGAAAGGTAGATTTTATGACAGATGATCAAAAACAAATTAGCGCCAGTGACGAATTGGCCTTAGATGCTCTCAGCCAAGCTAGTAAATCTAGTGAAACTGGAGATGCTGACGATGAGTTAAAACAATCTAATGAATTAGCTGAAACTTTGACTTCACTACAAAATTTGATTGAAAAACATGCGCGCGAACTTACTAGAATTGACGGCGAATTAAAAGAAAAACGCCAAAGTTTGAAGAGTGTTTTTGATAATGATATTCAACTAACCGAAGCCAAAGAAGAAGTAGATAGACACACTCAAGCTATGAAAGAACGTCGTGTGCAATTACAAAATGATCCTCAGTCCACTTCTCTTAAGATTGATGTAGCAGAACTTAATCAACAAAAAAAAGAATTAGAAGAAACTCTCAGCAACCATTTAGTGAATTATCACGCTTTAACTAACTCCACTAGTTTTGATACCAGCGATGGCGATCAGTGGGATTTTGTGATTAAGGCAAAAATTAAAGCTAAGAAGCTTTAAATTAGTTAATTAAAAATAAACAAAAAACCCGCTTAAAAAGCGGGTTTTTAAATTTCAAATAAAAAACTATGAACCAAGTCTTGCTCTAATTTTTGCAATAGCAATTGGAGAAATGTTTTTAGTTTTCTTGAGAGAATGAGCTCTCTTTTTTAAACGACTATGTTCAGCAGTTTTAATAGATTTAATTTTGGAAGGTTTTTGAAAGTATCTACGATCCTTAACAATCTGCACGACGCCAGTAGCAGCGACGGCTTTTTTAAATTGTCTAATTAAATCTCCAGTAGACTGGTTTTTTTTAGCTTTAATAACGATTGGCAGAAAGAATCACCTCCCTTCCTATTTTTAACTATTAAGATAAGCGATTATATCTTACAAAAGTCTTGTTTGAAAGCTCTCTTTTTGTTAGACTGCTCAAGTGCGAATTTTATTGATAGAAGATAATTCCGCTTTAGCCAAATTAATTAATAATCATTTAAGTAAGTTGCACATAGTTGATCGAGCTAATAATGCTCAAACAGCGCGTTTTTTTCTTGATACTAAGAATTATGATCTTTTAATTACAAGTGCAGACTTTATTGATGATGAAAATTATCAACTTGATCATTATTCTCATTTATCA
>CAZBVY010000042.1:0-5823 GCA_964495475.1 uncultured Pseudomonadales bacterium | reverse complement strand
ATTAATTAAAGAAACTCTAGAAGAAACTCCATTACAAGTGGCAATGGTAGTTGTTTTGCCAATTTCTCTGACTAGTTCTTGCCATTTATTGGCTTCATCTTCAATAAAAGGATCCTCTATATAAATTAATTTGTAATTTTCTCTCATTTTTTTATACAAGGAGAGAAGGTCATTTGAGTTCATGCCTTCATTGTTATCTCGTAAACGATACTTTGAAGCCTCATAAAGATCATAGGAGGCACTATTGAGTCCAAAAAACAAATCTTGAGCAAAGTTGTAGTTGCTTTGTTTAATAGCCTCAATTAACAGTTCAAAAGCATCTGTGTTTTTATAAAGACTTGGACTAAAACCACCCGTTGATCCAACAGAATGAATAGCGCCTTTTCTAATTAATAAGTCTTCGATTTTTTGTTTTAAAGTAACAGCCATTTCAATGGATTTATCGACTGACATGTTACTGGCAGGAATAATAAAAAACTCGCGAAAATCTAGATTTTTACCTCCATATGCTCCTCCATCTAAAGCAGTAATAATGCAGTTAGGCATGTTAATTTCACTAACTAACTGATATTTTTTTTGAATATATTGATATAAAGGCAAGCCTACACTTAGAGCTCCTGCTTTTAAAACAGCCTGAGAAACTGCCAAAATGGCATTAGAACCAAGTTTCTTTTTATCGACTGTGCCGTCTAAATCAATTAAGAATTGATCAATATCTCTTTGTTTAAGCACATCTTTACCAACTAACTGAGGAGCAATAATTTGATTAATGTTGTTAACAGCTTTTTGTACTCCCAAGCCTCCGGCTCTTTGCTCTAAATCTCTTAACTCTAAAGAATCATGGCTACTTTTAGAAATAGTGGAAGGAACAGAAGTGATGGTAGAAAAACCATTGTCTAACCACAAAACCAACTCGACAGTGGGCCAACCACGACCATCGAGAATCTCTCGCGCTTGCATTGCATAAATTGATGCCATGTCTATAGAGTATATAAAATTGACAACTACTTTTCTAGTTGCGCTTTAAACCAATCTACCATTGGAATTGGACAAGGATTGATGCCCTCCAGATAGGAAAGGTAAAGATTGGTAAAGGTTCCCAAAGTAATTAGTTCGAAAGCTTGCATTAATTTATTTTCTGATTCTAATTTAATTTCAATGCTTTCAATGCCGGTTTTTTCTACTGCTTGTCTAGTTAACTCAATTCTTTTTTGCACTTCATTTCTATATAAGCTTGATTGAAAAAAGACAAAGAAATGATTGAGTGCATTACTCTTTGGAAATGTTAAGCCCTCTAACAAATGATGATTGATTTCTGGAATGATTTTATAATCAGCATAAATTTTGGCATTTTCATTAAGTTGATTATTGGCAATGTGTAAAGCACCTTCTAAAAACTCTGCTCCCACTAAAATAGGGCGTCTCTCAACGAACATAAAAGCCAATATTTTGGCTTGATTTTTTTCTTGAGGTACTTCAATCAAACAACGTTGACTTGTTACATTGATGGCATCTAAAACTTGATGGAAATCTTCTTCATCAAATTTCAATAAATCAAGTTTTTTTAACATTAAAATGATGGCCATGATATTGTAAGCAGTGGCCATACGAGGTTGATTGGAAGGATTAAATTTAGGATTAATGATGTAGTTTGGATAATTTTTTTCTTTAGCCAATTGTGCCAATTTACTTCCAGCAGTCACAATAGCAATCATTGCTCCTTTACTCTCTGCTTCTTTGGCACAATCGAGAGTTTCTTCTGTACTACCAGAATAACTTGAGAGAATTACTAAAGTATTTTTATTTACGTAATTTGGCAAACTATAATCTTTGCAAATTTCCATGGGCACAGACAATTCTTTTTTATAAAGATTTCTCACAAAATCAGCTCCAAGAGCTGAACCACCCATGCCGGCAACAACAATATTTGCCACATTTTTATAGTTTTTTAAATCAATTTGATCTTGTTCTTCCCAAACTTGTTTAACTTGATCAGCGATGCTTTCCGCTGAAGCAAGCGCGCCATCGGGATCAAGTTTTTTAATTGCTTGACGATCTTCCAAAACAGAAATAGACATAATTCACCTTTCTTTTTTCTCTAAAATTAATTTAAAGCTTCAATATTAGTACCTTTTTGTAAATCGATTTCTTGATGTTTGCTGAGAATACCTTTGAGGATTTTTTTCAAAGCCTCATAGCCTTCTTTTGTTTTAGCTTCGAATTTAACAGTGGCATAAGGGCCATTTTGCGAAGCTCTAATAATAGCCATTTGGTCAGGCATATCCATTCTGATGCCATCAATATCGATGTAATCTGCAGTAGGCCATTGTTTTTTAAACTCAGCTGTAATGACTTCAGAAATAAACTTGAATTTAATTTCATCAGCTAAACCAAATTTAATTTCTGGACTACTGATATATTTTGGTAGCTCCTCCACCAATTGGCTAAGTTTTTTACCTTTTCTTTCTAGATAAGATAGCAGTCTTAAGCAAGCGTAAGCTCCATCATCATGACCATAAAAATTATCCATAAAGAAAATATGTCCAGAAAGTTCACCACCGAAAGGTGAGCGAGCCTCTTTGACTTTGGCTTTAATAAAAGAATGACCCGTCAGCCACATCACTGGTTTGCCACCAGCGCCAACGATACTTTCAGTGACTTGTCTGGAACAAAGAGTGTTGTAAACGATTGGAGCACCCGGCATTGTTTCCAATACGTCTTTAGCGAATAAAGCGACGATGGTGTCCATCCATAAAATTTGACCTTGATCGTCAACTACGGACATACGATCTCCATCGGCGTCAAAAGCAAAACCAAGATCAGCTCCATGCTCTTTAACCCCTTTAGCTAATCTTTCCAAAACTTTACTTTCTGTTGGATCGGGATCACCAAGTGGATAGCTACTATCTAAATTAGTGTTTTGTTCAATTACTGTACAGCCAGCTTGTTCAAAAATTCTCGGATAGAATAAACCTCCTGTAGCATTACAAGTATCGACAACAATTTTCCAATTATTTTTGATTTTAAATAATTTGAGAATATTTTTTAAATAAGCTGGAAAAATATCATCTTGTCGATTATTACCACGTCCTTCACTAAATTGACCCTTATTGACAATTTCGCGTAATTCTAAAATTTCTTCAGTAATCATGGTGTCGGAATAGCCAACACTTAGTTTTAATCCATTATAATTACCAGGGTTATGCGAGGCAGAAATCATTGCTCCACCCTTAGTGTGATATTCATAAGAAGAGTAATAAACAATTTGGCTTAGACTTAAACCAATGTCGATGGTGTCGATTCCGCCGTCATTTAACCCAGCAATCATGGCTTTAGCATAAACTTCTCCATTGCGACGATTGTCTCTACCAACGGCGGACTCTTTAATTCTTCGTTGTGTTAAGAAAGTAGCATAAGCTCTACCTAAAGTGTAATAAGCATCTTCATTTAAATCCTCATCAATGACTCCACGAATATCATAGCCACGGAAAATATTAGGATTAATTTCTTTAACGATTTTATACATAAATGCTACCTTTCTATGCTAATTTACATATTAAATAGAAAAAGGTCAAGCTCGCTCTCCAGGCTTAAAAGCCCGGTTGATTGTTTTTGTTTTTGATCAATTAAATATAATTTTTGATGTAAATCTAGAAGCTTATTGAGGGAAAATTCTTTAGCTTGTTTATTTAATTTTCCAAGCATAAAGGGTGCTATTTTAGGTGGATTGTTTTCTTTAATTTGAATTAATATTCTAATTTGTCTAGCGATCATTAAAAAAACAAATTCTGCTCCATCACCTTCAACACTTTCTTTAAAGAGTTTTATCATGGCATTTTTGGCTTTAGGATTGGTAGAAAGAGTATCTAAAAAAGACCACATTTTGGGAGTAATTTTGAATTCATAATTTTCTAAATCAGTTGGTAATTTTTTTAAATCAGTTTTAGTCAGTAATTTTTTATCCCACAAAATTATCTCAATTGATGCGGAAGATATTAAACTGATAAACTCGTCTTTTTTCTTTGATTTGGGTAAAGAATATAAGCCTTCAATAACCAGTAATTTTTCATTACCAAAAAGACTTTCACTGAGTAAAGCAGATTCTAATTTAGCACGATCAATTTTTTCGGCATTAATATTAACAATCTCTTTGTTTTGTTTTTTTGCTTGCTCAATTAGTTCAACTAATTTTTTTCTGGAAGCAACTTGGTTTTCTCCGTGAATAATTTTTAACATATCTAAAACTGACTAATTATAACGTTTTTTTCTTAACTGCCCTTTGTGGATTAAATATTCACTATCGTGTTTTTTAACAATCGCCCAAAATTTTTTAGAATGATTCATTTCTTGGCGATGAGCTAATTCATGAATAATCACGTAATCAATAATAGCCGGCGGATAATGTACCAAACGCCAATTAAAATTGAGATTGCCATGAGAACTACAGCTCCCCCAACGACTACTTTGCTGACGTAGCGAAATACGTTGATAACTAATATTCATTTGTTTAGCTAAAATTTGGGTGCGTGTCGCAATATATTTGGAGGCAGTTTTTTTAAGAAACTCTTCGATTTGCTGAGCAATTTTAGCGGGAGTTTTTTTACTTAAATTATTAACAAAGATTTTTTCTCCTCTGACAAAAATGCCCATTTTATCGGCTTGATCATTAATTATTACCTGATACTTTTTATCAAAAATATATAACTCATCAGTTTTGATGATTGCGTGGTTTTTTTTAACTTTAGCTAAATTACTTTCAATCCAGGTTTTTTGATTCTCAACAAACTTACGAATCATAAATTCTGGCATGAATTTAGGAGCACTAACAATAACCTCTGCTTTAGCATTAATGCTAATTCGAAGTGAAAGAGATCTACTCGATCTTTTGATTTGGTAATCCATAAACAGTGAGGTTATAATATCACCTATAAGCCGGGGTGGCGAAATGGTAGACGCGCACGTTTTAGGAGCGTGTGGAGTAATCCATGGAGGTTCAAGTCCTCTCCTCGGCACACTAACTACAAAAAAACCGTCCCTAGAGACGGATTTTTTGATCTCAGAACGTAGATCCTGGTGAGGAGTAAACCTTCTGAGTTAATAGGTATTATAGCAATTATTATAAGATAGTCAACTTGGGTAATTATTTTTCCTTGGCGAATTCTATTACACTGGCATTGTCTTTATTTTCTCTACCCATCTGACGATCATCAAAACGCATTTCTGCCATCCATTGATTAACCGAATTTGCCCAAGAACCATTACTAGAAGGAGTATATTTGCTTTCAATTTGCTCGACAGTTACTAAGCCTTTATCAATGTAATAAGCTTTAAGTTCTCGGCCTGCTCGCTCAAAACCATCTTCATAACTATCAAAATCTAAGGTGCCTGATTTATGAATCCCAAAACCTAAACAGTTATGAGGAGCATCTGGATTTTGATTTTTACATAGGCCAGATTCTTGCATGGCGATGGCTGGTAAAAGTCTAAAATCAATTTGATAACGATCGGCAATTTCAACAATTTTTTTGCCATAGAAATCGTAAGGTTTCATTGGCGAATTGTATCTTTCTAAAAATTGAGCAATGATTTGTGCTCTAGCATCCTCACTTTCCATGACGGTAGTAACTAGCATCGATGGGCTTTTAATTTCTTGTGGACTTTGAATTTTAGGAACCTGAGTGAGTTCAAATTTAGATGGAGAGTTGTTTTGGGCTAAAAAATAAAAACTATAGGCAGAACTGCCTATCAACACTGCTGATGTGGAAATCAAAAACCAACTAAAAACAAAAAAGAATTTTCTCATCTCTTTTTTTAGTATAACAT
>CAZBVY010000041.1:0-5854 GCA_964495475.1 uncultured Pseudomonadales bacterium | reverse complement strand
CTGGTAAAAATACCTTCGGTAAATGGATTAAAAATCTCGCTGGCAATCTTATTTTATGGCCAGTAGTTCTGCTCTGTGTTTTGGTGCAAAGAATGCTAACTGCTCCAATCAGAAGTCTTAATTGGACTGGCAACGAAGAATTAATCGATGGTGCTTTTGGAGGTGGTTTCATGCCTCCATTTCTGGTTGGCCAAGGTCAAGGCAATATTATTCCAGTTATTCTAGGTATTGGTATTTTATTGGTCATTCCAGAAATTATGCAACAAGTCAAAAAAGCTATGGGCGTGGAAGATGGTGTGTTTGGACAGTTGGCAGGAGATGCATTAAAGAGAGTACAGAGCGCAGCAGCTGCTCCAAAGAAGGTTGCTGAAGCACAACCATTTGACTTCTTTAGTGATACTGCCCACATGCAACACTATCTCAAAACAAGTGGCAAAGACACTGGTTTAGAAAGATTAATTGTTGGTAGTAGATCTGAAAGAGCTGAGAGATTAAATAGACTCGAAGAAGACAGAAGACATGGAGTTGCCACTCAAGATAAAATTAAATATGGAGGAATATTTGGCGCTCTTAGTAAGGGTCAAAAGAATGTCATTCAAGTCGAACAAGAAGTATCTGGAGGAGAAGGAGCAGATAAAACCTAAAAAAGCTTATTTCTTTTCGCCAAATAAAGCTCTTATTACTAATTGTTTATCTACAAAATCCTGCAAACCAGACCTATTGCTTTCTCCTTCTAAAACAAAAATCATTCTCTCTCTACCACTCTTAAGAGTTTCTTTTAGTGATTTCCATTTTTTTCCTTTGGCCCAATCTGCTTCACTTTGGAGAAAAGTAAGTAAATCATATCTATCAAAAACCTGCCCATTGCCTTCCGAATGACCACCATTAACTAATCTGTATCCAGAATCAAAATATTTTTTAAACAAAACCGCAAAATCCTGATGATCTCTGATAACTAATAATCTATTAATAGCCGCTTCAATTTGTTTAGTATGCATCAACCTACCAGAGGGAGATATAATTTCCATGTCGTCAACAGATTGATTGTCCATCTCGTCGTACAATTTATCCCAATTGAATCCTTCTCTGTTGGCTATCTCATTTTCTTCATATTTAGGCCTCGATAACCAAGCTGTTACCGCCATATTAACATCAAATAATAAATAAGCAGCTAACCTATTTGAAAGAGAATCTGAAATTTCTTTTGTTTCTACTGCGTTTTCTTTATCAATTTCACTGTATTTATCAAAATTAATCACTTTTTTTTCTCTCTCTTTCTTTATTTCAACATCACTAAGACCTCTTCTTCTTGCTTCCTCCAGCTCTGCTTTACTCAGCTCTGGAGCATGATTAAATAGCTTTGCAACTCTTTCATTTATAAAATAGTTGCTCTCAGAACGGTCATCTCTGCTAAACATGAATCTAGCAATTCTTATAAAATCTCCAGGATAGGATGTTTTCCAAGTTCCCATATAATAATCTACGGCGTGTTTGAGAATACTACTCTTAATTCTCTCCGCATCTTCTTCTGTCAGTCTTGATTCTTCTGTACATTTAAAAGCTAATGGAACAGCCTCTTTAGCAGTAATATATCTATCACCACCTAAAAGTTTCCAGATTTTTTCTCTTTGTTCAGAAACTTTTCTATAGTCCTTATCAAAAATTGTAGAAATTCTCCTATCTTTTAGAAAAGCCAATAAAGAACCTTTGAATGCAGACACTGGATCCCACATTAATTTTCCCTTATTTTTTATAGCATTAGCTACACTAGAAAGTTCCCAAAAACCCATGTTTGCTTCAGAAGCCATTTTAGCCACACTTGCGTCTGGAGCGTTCACTCCAGTTGACCAATCTACAGAATAAACACCATCTTTAATTGTTAACAGAGACATTAAGCTTGCTCTTCCGTCATTTATTTCAGATACCTGATATGGTAAGGCATGACTATATTGTAAATAAAATGCTACTGGCACATACAAATGAAACAGCTTTTCTCCATAAACATCAATATATTTTGTTCTATAGTTTTTAGAGTTGTTAGATTCTACATAAGCACCAAAGCTAGCTAGTTTTGTTTCTCCATCTTGGGCTTTTACATCTGCAATTGTTTCTCCGTTAGTCTGCTTAAAACCAACATCAAAAAAAGTCTCCATTCCGCCACCAATTCTAAAAGATTCGCTCACGTGATAAGCTAATTTAGCTAAGTTTTCCTTATTTTCTTCTGGAACAGAAGGAAGCATTTCCTTAGACATCTCTATCATTTTTTCAATCATTTTTAATTGATTAGACGACGTTCTACCATTAATGATTGGTAAAACTCCAGAAAATTCTTCCTTGATTTTTATATCTACAATTCTTCCATTTCTTTCAATTGGTGTGTCAAAAAATTCCTTAATTTTTTCAGACATGTGAGGCCATAGTAAGATTCTATCTTGTCTTTTTAAAATCATTGCACTCCATACACCCATACAAAACTCGCAAGCACTTAGAAATTCCTTCTCTACACCAGGAATTTCTTTTAGTTCATTTTTGTCAGGAAAAATTCTATGTAGATCTATAACTTCCTCTTTTTGTAAGTTTGCCAATCCGGCTAAAGCTCCATCCGGTCCTTTAGGATCATATCCTGGACCATTCGGATCATCTCCTTCCCTTCTAACAACCGCTCTATTATGCAAAACATCCATTTCAGCAAAAAGCTTCTTCCATCTAGAAGTAAATGATTTTACTATTTCTTTTTCCTCACTCTTTAAAAATAAGCTTTTGAATTGATCTAAAAATGCCTCAAAATGATAAACTTCTGTGGTATCTTTTTCCAAATATATCAATCTTGCATTTAATAAGTTCACCCTAGTGTTTGGTCCATACATCGGATCTGTTCTATAATCTTTTGTTCTTGGTTTGCTTGCAGCAGTATCTTCTGATTTGTTCCAAAAATAAATTAAGGATCTATTAAGTAATGCAGGATAAAGTCTAGTTAAATAACTTTTTATTTCTTCATTTTTTTGTCTTTCAGGACACCCAATTCTCTTAAGAAAATCTCCATAGTCGGCAACTCTGCTCATATCAATATCATCTGGTTCACCTAGATAAAATCCATTGTCTTTAATTTTATCAACAGTTTTATCCTCTTCTTGAATTATCACTTGTCTATTAAAAAATTTAGTTTTGAGCTCTTGAACAACATTTTTTAATTTTATTAGAATATCATCTCTCAATTCTGGAAAATCTGTTAATAGCCCAAAAAGCTCTTCTTTAGCTAATTTAGCAAATACTTCTTCAGTGAGGGGGTCGTCTGAAAAAATCTTTTCTGCTTCCAACCTAGAAATTAAATCCTCTTTTTTTTTAGCTAAAGCTTGATCTAAATCACGAATTCTGCTTTCTTTATCAGGAGAAGAGTTCTCAATTGATGGAGTGTTTTCTGGATTAGACATAATCGATTGTCAGTGCCAATTATATTTTCTTTAATCAAAACTTGCAACGTCAGCTATGATTAGCCTTTTAAGTAAACTTACATCCAGTTATAATAAATAAAAAGCCATGGCTAATAATAAAAATAACAAAACCACTCTCATAGAACTTAAGAAGTTGTCTGGAGTTGATAGCCTAAGCGCTTCCCAGGTTGTCGAAGTTTTACAAAAAAGCACTCAATGGATTACTAATTTTTACTCTGAATCTGCTGGAAATAAAAAAGTTAAAGGTGATTTTGCTGTTGAGGGTTTTAGTTATGGCGGAGAATTTGATTTAAGCACTGCTCAAGATATTATAGACGGAATCGCCCCTCCAAGAGGCAAGGTTCCGTTTTTGTTTTTATCAGATTTAGTTAACTTTGTTGAGCAAATTCGTACTTCTTTAAGTAGTAATAAAATTTCCATAAGCTCTATTCAAAGACAAGAATTGGATAAGTTAGAAAGCACCTTCAGTCTTGTAAGTGTCAATCCGACTAATGAAAAAATTACGTTGGAAGAATTGCAAAAAATTGAATATTTTGATTACTCACGCAGAATTATTGAAAGAATTAATTTAATTTATTTAATTTTAAAACCAAGCATAAGTATTGAAGAAGTTAAAAAAGAAGATAAAAAATCAGAAAAAAACGACGAGTTAGCCCCAACTGAAGAAGCATCAATTGCAAGTTTTAAATCAAAAAACCAAAAACAGGAGTCTCAAGAAAAAAAACCAGAAGAACAAATAGATAAACAAAAACCCCCAGAAGAAAAAGTACCTCTCAAAATCGCCGAACTTGATCCTCAAGCCAAGCTTTATCTTCAATCGCTCTCTATCATCACTATTAATCAGGCTCTAAGTAAATATTTTAACGAGGCTTCATTGGCCAAAGTTGGCCTACCTCCAGGAACAATTGTTACTTTTGATCAATTGCCGTTTGATATTCGACAAAAATTAATGGATCGGGCTTTTTCACAAGTGGAAAATCTATTACTTAGTGGACAGTTTTCACTAGATAAATTAATTAGCGAGCCAGCACAAAGAATTAATTTTAGTAGTCAAGCAGCCTTGGGATTATTGATGGACGTACATGGTCTCAATTTACTCAATAGTGCTGTTAGAGACATTGCTAAATATGGCGAGAAAAAGATTAAAGAAAACGAAAAAACTAAACTTACCGAAAAACAATTAAGTGAAAAGATTAAAAATGAAAAAGACAATGTTTTAAATAGCAAACAAGCCGAGCAACTTTTAGAAGAAAATAAAAACAACCCGGATTTTGCCAGAATCATCGAATCTGAATTAAGTATCATTAATAACGAAAACCAATTGGATGAAATTTTCTCCAAGAAAATCCAGGAAATAACCAATTATCAGGACAGCACCAGAATTCGTTTAGTTATTGAAAATGTTCGTCCTTTAATTGAAGTCTTTATTCAGCAAGGTCTTCCCCCAGAGTATATAATCCCCGATCCAAGAAATTTTGATTACAATCGTTTTGTTAATGTCTTTGGTAATAGTTTAGATAGAAATGTTTTTAATGCTCACAAAGAAGAATTAGCCAATCTAATTATTTTTTATTGGAAACGCAAAAGAGCCATTTGGGCGACAGAAGTTCGTCAAGAACTGGCTTTAGAAAAATATACTCCCGAGCAAGCTCAGCAGCTTTTCGAAGAAATTAAAAAAGATCCGCAAAAATTAGCCGCTCTCCGCAATTTAGGTACGCTCAATCTAACTTATGGAGGAAGGCAAATCACTGAAGAACTAGCTGGCTTAGTTAATCCAAGTAGTCCAGAAATGGAAGCTTTTCAAACTCAACAAAAAGCTCTCATTGAAAAATATTTAGAAGCTGAGATCGCTAAATTATCTAAAGTAGAACAACAAAAAACTCTTAAAGTTTTTTTTGATTTTTACACTCCAGGAGTTGTATATCAAGAATACAGCATAGAAATTTTTCAAAGCCAAATTGCTCCACAAATCAATCCCATGGATTTTTACATGTTACAAATGGCCGATGAATTTGGGCCAGAAGCTTTTACAGCAGATGGTGATGGTTATGCGCAAAGAGCTTTTGCACCAGGCGCAAATTATCAGGGTACTGATTTCATGGATAGCGCCATTGGTCAGGCAGGCAAAAAATTAGCCACCAAAGCCTTGAGTGAGGGGCTGTATTTAGCTCTAGATGCCGCTGGTGGTTGGGGTGAAGCTTTGCGTGCCGCCGAAGCAGCTGCTCCAATCATCAAAAAACTCAAAGAACAACTCATTGAAATGGGTTTGGAAAAAATTACCGAATGGGTTAAAAAACACTGGCCACTAATTTTATTAGGAATGATTTTGGCTACCCTAGCCGCTTTACTTCCATGGCTATTAATTTTAATTCCAGCATATTTTTTACTTAAAAATGGTTGGG
>CAZBVY010000040.1:0-5896 GCA_964495475.1 uncultured Pseudomonadales bacterium | reverse complement strand
AAAATATTTGAAGGAATTTCTCTATTAATGATTTTGCTAAAAATTGAATCTGACATATTTATTAATTATATAATTTTTCAATAAGACGAATTACACTTTTTAAACTCAAAGAACTGGCAATCTGATTGCGATGTTTAATAGAACCATTTAACAACATTTTGCCACTGGCATGATAAAACCAAGTAGCCTTAGGATCAATTTCTACTATGGCTCGATAAAGTTTTTCTAAATCCAATTGTGCATCAGGACGCACCTTAATTCTTAAATGACCAAATTCAGAGTCTTTGCGAACTGCCAAAACGTAACCTTTAACTTGAGCTAGCTTAATGCTTTCGTCATTTTGGGTTTCTAAACCCAAACATTTTCCTTCTTTAATTGAAAATTCAATGCCTTTATTACTAATAATTTCTTCGGCCTTGAGTCGATTGGTCATTTCTGCATAGGCGCAATCAAGAGCTTTCATGCCAAAATGTAATTGTGAATCGTCATCGTGAGGTTCAATGGATTCATGACCATGAATTAATTCGTGCAAGGTAAAAACAAAACGATTTTCTTTAGCCTCTGGCCAATAGATTTCCCCAAAATGATCCACATCTACAATAATTTTAATCATTTCTATCAAAGCAAGATCATCTGTAATTTCTGGCCTAATTTGTTTTAAATAATCAAAGACTAAAGTAGCTGCACAAATTTCTCGACTGGCTTTATCTGTTTGGTGATGATCAAATTCTCCTAACCCAGTATCAACATGAGTAATTTCGTGTAATTGACAATTAAATTCTTTTTCTGCTTCTTCTAATGAGATGGTGTCACCTGGATTAACGAAAGCAACTTTGGCATTAGCATATCTTTGGCCATCAAAACGTTTTAATAACCAAACAGAAGAAATAGCATCAAGATCTGGAGCGTGATGAGTGACAATGAGTTTGCGTGCAAATGAATTCATAAGCTTATTCTAACATTAGTCAGATCAGACTGCTCATTAAATTAATTTTCTAGAAAAATGGGAAAAAGACTTAAACAACGTCCACCAAAACCAGCTATGTTTGCTTGGTTTTAGTGGAACCCCTCACCGGGATATATGTAGTAATATATATTTCTTTATAGAAAAATACAGAAGCAAAAAAGCTTGATGATTGGCTATATAATATTTGCTCATGATTACAGTTATATTATAATATAGGTCTATTTTTTCCTGCAATTTTTGCAATAATGAACAAAAGAAATCTAACTAAATTTTTAAGCAACCACCATATTAAGCGAAAAGGAGCAGTTATTAAAATCCATGCGAATGGGGCCCGATCATCTTCTCCCCTTACCCAAACAGAAATGACTAGCCATTTATTTTCTTTTTTTATGTGAGCAGCTACAACTTGATAATGGCGATTATCTAAATTTTTAATAAATTTAAATTTTCCATCTTTTAAATTAAAAGTTTGATCTGGATTAAGGATGATTTTTTCAATTGCAGATAATGCAATTTTTCTAGACCTAGCTCTTTCTAAAGCATGTTTACTTAGAATGATTTTTGCCATTTTTTGATTGAATTATTTTTTTAAACGCTCTAAAACAGTTACTAAATCAAGTATTTCAGTCTGTTCTTGATTGCGTGCTTTCCATTCAATTTTTTCTCCATTTCGAGGAGAAATAACTAATCTAATTGGTAAACCAATTAGATCAGCTCCAGCAAACTTGCTACCGGCTGATGATTGAGTGCGATCATCAAACAAAACTTCAATATTATTTTCTTGTAAGGTTTGATAAACATGATTAGCGTATTCTTCTGCTTCGTTAAGACCGATTAAATGTACGCTAAATGGTGAAACACTGCTCGGCCAAATAATACCTTGTTCATCGTGATATTTTTCGACAATAACGCCCATGCAACGGCTAATGCCGATACCATAACAACCCATGATAGGATATTTTTTCTCTCCTTCTTGATTAACAAAACTCAATTCAAAATCTTTACTAAACTTTTGACCAAGATCAAAAACATTGCCAACTTCAGCAGCGCGTGCTAGCTTTAACCTAGCTCCGCACTTAGGACAAGTATCGCCCTCTTTGACTTTGGCAATTTCTTGATTAATACAATAATCACAGCTGTCGCAATAAAAGATATCATCTTCGCCAGCGTCGGTAAGCACCATAAATTCGTAAGAAATTTTATCGGTAAAGCTACCACCCGAAGCTTCAGTGACTTTAGCATCTAAGCCTAAGTGTTTAAAAATTCTCAGATAAGCTTCCTTAACTGTTGTATAAAACTTTTCGAAATCTTCTTGATTTTCATGAAAACTGTACATATCTTTCATGAAAAATTCTCTACCTCTCATAATGCCAGACTTAGAACGTAGTTCGTCGCGGTATTTCCACTGAATTTGATAAAGAGCTAAAGGCAAATCTTTATAAGAGTTAATAATTTCTTTTGCCAACGGAGTAACGATTTCTTCATGACTTTGACCAAGAGCGTAGTCTTTATCAGTACGACTTTTTAATTTGAAAAGTACATCAATTTTGTCCCAACCACCAGTAGTGAGCCAATTAGCTTTGGGATGCAAAGCTGGCATTAAAATTTCTTGACCACCAATGGCATCCATTTCTTGACGTACAATATTTTCGATATTGCGTAAAACTCTTAAACCAAGTGGTGTATAAGTGTATACACCGGCCATTAATTGACGTACGTAGCCTGCCTGAACCAATAATTTATGATTAATGGTGTCTGCATTGGCTGGAGCAACTTTATTGACTTTAAAAGCTAATTTAGATAATTTCATAATTTTAAATCCAATCAATTAAAGCATTAACAAAAAGACTTGATAAATCAATTTGTTTTATTTTGTTTACTTTTTCTGTTTGAGTGATGGAATTGCTAATTACCACATGATCAATTTCACTTTGAATCATAGTATTAATACCATCATTACAAAAAATACCATGGGTAGCAGTGAAAATTACTTTAAGAGCTCCTTCTTTTTTAAGCAAGGAAGCAGTTTTAGCAGCAGTGCTTCCAGAAACAATTACGTCATCAAAAAGAATGGCATTTTTTCCAGCAATTTCTCCTCCATGCAAAGCATGAGCGGTGACAACACCAGTTTTAAGATCGCGACTTTTATCAACATTAAGTAGGGGCAAATTCAATTGTTTGGCCAAAATGCGAGATTTTTTTAGACCACCAAAATCTGGACTAACCACTACCGCATTATCTAAATAGTTATTAGTTTTTAAATAATCAATAAAAAGATTGCCAGCAGATAAATGATAAGTAGGAACAGAAAAAAATCCTGGAATGCTGGGATTATGTAAATCTAATAAAAATACTCGACTTACAAAACTGTTGGAGATCATATCGGCAATAACTTTAGCAGCGATGGCTTCTCCATCACGAAAAACTTTGTCTTGAAGTGAATAACCCATCCAAGGAATAATTAAAGAAACTTCTCTTGCACCCAATCTTTCCAAAGCATCAATGATTAACAAGGTTTCAATAATATTTTCATCTACTGGCTTGGAAAAAGATTGCACCAGACAAATTTTCTGACCTCTCACTTTATATTCATCTTTGATCCAAACTTTTTTCTCGTCATTGGGAAATTTAGTAATTTCTACTTGAATTAACTGGCTATTTTGCGTGGGAAATTTTTGATTAAGAGTTTGTGTAATTGATGTAGCTAATTCTAAGTTAGAAGAACCAGATATGATGTTCATAATATTATTATATCAGGGTTTAGTCATCACCGTGAGGAATGCCATGAATAAGTTTATTTTTGCGCCAAGCAGCCGAATCTCGACTTGTTTCTATCCCACCCCTTAATCCCTTTTGACCAAGATTAATATCTCCCTCTTCAAATCCACAAAAAGGACATTCATGACATCTTTCATAACTAGGAGTTACTACTGGACATTTTCTGCGTTCTTTTTTACTAGCCGCACAAGCTCCGCGTACTTTTTCCACTTTTTTATCATTTTCGCTTTTATCTGTTTTTTTTAGTTTGGCCTCTAACTCTGGACCAAGATCAATTTTTCTCTCAATACTCATAATGCTGAAATTTTAACACGAAACGTGAAAGGAATGTAAGACTTTTATATTTATTCAACAATTTTTTGATAAGTTTCTAAATTGTTTTCTAATTCACCCTTACTAAGAGCAGTCACCCCTAGAATGTTTTTTCCCCTACTTATAAATTCTTGATTACCAGAAATTAACCAGATGTTTTGCACATGATTTGCTTGTGCAATTTCAACTACTCCTACCCAATCTCCTTCTAAACCGTCAGTAATAATGGCCTTGATTCTTTTTGCATTTTCGGGTTTAGTAATAAACATGGAAAATTGTTCTAAATCTCTAAAAATTTTTGTTTGAAATCCATTTTTTTCTAAATTTCGCTCATGTCTATAAGCACAAGAAGCTGAATCTTCTATGATTACAACAGTATTTTTCAAATCAGTTTCTTTTTCGAGAATTGCTATTTGTTCATTTAACATTCAGGGTTAATTTTGACTTTACATTATTTTTTACCTCAAATCAATACAAATTTATTTTATCAAGGTATAATTTAATTAATAATGTCATCAATCAATGTCCACAAACGCTTTACTTTTTTAGTAGCGGTTCATGCTTTTTTTATCAAAGACGAACAAGTTTTGCTTTTAAAACGTGCCAATACTGGCTATATGGACGGTCATTATAGTGTGCCAGCTGGCCACGTGGATGGTGGCGAAAGTATTTGGAAAGCTATGCAAAGAGAAATTAGAGAAGAAGTTGATGTTGAAATTAAAAAAACTCACCAACCAATTCACGTAATGCATCGAGTTAGTGGTAGCGAAGAAAGAATTGATTATTTTTTTCTGATTAAAGATTGGAAAGGTTTGATTAAAATTGGAGAAATTGAAAAATGTTCTGAACTTGAATGGTTCAAACTTTGGCAACTACCGGAAAATATTATTCCTTACGTTAAATTTGCTTTGCAAAAAATGCAAGAGGGGGTGTTATTTAGCGAATTTGAAGACTAAATTTATGGCAGAATTCTTTACAGCATTATTCAAACATAAACGAGAAAATCAACGTGCTGAGTGGAATAAAACACGTTTAGTTGAAGAACGTGTTAAAAGGACTGGTTTTTATGAAGAAAAAGGCTTTATTAGAAAAGAAAAAATTTTTCAAGGTCGTCCAATAATTGGTCGAGATAGAAAAATAAATGGTGGCGTATATCTTGGAGAGAGTTCTAGAGAAGCTATAGTTGTAGATGATGCAAAAGATCCTTTATTAGAGAAAATTTATCAAGAGCTTTTAAAAAGGCGTCGAGATGCTGAATTAAAAGGGAAGGATTTTAAAGATGGTGTTTTAGAAGAAGTTTGGGAATTAGTTAATCAGGTTATGCCATATGATGAACTTAGAGTTCAGGAAATAAATGAATCATTATCAGAACCAGATACAAAAATATATTTATCAGCATTTATTGGTGGTGGGGTGTGTAGACACCAAGCATTATTGATTGGTTTTTTATTAGAAAAATTATCAAAAGAAGGATTTGTTGGAGGTAATGTTTCTATAGATAGAAATTATGTTCCAGATCAGGGTGGACACGCTTGGGCCAGATACACCAATTCACGTGGAGATGTTTTTATACTTGATTCTGCTCAGCATTATATTGGAAGATTAGACGAAATGAGTAACGATAGAAGTCGATGGTTTTATGAGCGTCCAGAAGATTCAAATCCTAAATTAAAGCCATTGATTAAGCTTCGCCGAATGTTTATGGGCAACTAATTTTATTTTTTTATACAGTTGGCGAACAAAAAAGTGAGTTTGTTATTAAGTGAGTCAGGTGGGACTCGAACCCACGACACCCTGCTTAAGAGGCAGGTGCTCTAACCGACTGAGCTACTGACCCTG
>CAZBVY010000039.1:0-5970 GCA_964495475.1 uncultured Pseudomonadales bacterium | reverse complement strand
AAATCTTCAACATTTTCTGCACCCATGGCAGCAACTTGCATCGCAATGTCGCGAGTCATTTGACGAAATTCTTCGTTTTGGGCTACAAAATCTGTTTCACACAACATTTCAACCATAGCTCCAACCATACCAGTATTGTGAGTATAAGTAGCCACATAACCTACCTTAGTTTCACGATCTTGATTCTTCTCTGCCCTAGCCAATCCTTTGGCCTCAACAATTGCCACAGCTTTATCTAAATCACCATCAGCTTCTTGCAAGGCTTTTTGGCAATCTAAAATTCTAGCGCCAGTGATTTCTCTGAGTTTTTTAATTTGGTCCATGGATATCGCCATATTTACTTTCTGTCAGCACGACCGGCTTTGTAAGCAGCGGTGATTTGATCAACAAAAAACTTAATACTTTTGACGGCATCGTCATTACCAGGCAAAACAAATTGTACTGGTCGAGGATCACTGTCAGAATCAATTAAAGCAATTACTGGTACAGCAACGCTATTAGCTTCTGCGACAGTAATTCTTTCTTTTTTAGGATCAATTACAAAAATACAATCTGGTTTTGTTTTTAAACCTCTAAGTCCTCCAAAAAAACGCTCTAACTTGATTTGCTCTTTTTCTAATTGTACACGTTCGTATTTGGTATAACCCTTGTATCTATCAGTGGCTAAGCCTTCGCGAATTTCTTCCATGCGTTTGATAGATTTACTGACTTGAGGCCAGTTGGTTAACATACCACCCATCCAACGAGCATTGATGTAAAAGCAGGAAGCGTCCAAAGCAGCTTCTTTAATTACTTCACGTGCTTGTTTCTTAGTACCAACCAAGACCATGGTTTTACCCTCTTTAGCGAGGTTGTAGACGTAAGAGTAAGCTTCTTCTAAAAGACCAGCGACCTTTGGTAAATCAAAAAGATGGATACCATCTTTTTCACCATAAATATATTCAGCCATTTTTGGATGCCATTTACTGGCTTTGTGACCAAAATGACAACCAAGTTCAAGCATTTCTTGAAGATCAAATTCTGGATTTTTGCTTGCGACTGGTCTAGTTTCGACTTTAGTTTCTTCTATTTTAGCTTCGGCTTTTGGAGCTTCAACTTTAGGAGCAACAACTGGAGCTACTTCAACTTTGACTTCAGCTTTTTTAGGAGCAACCTTAGCTGGAGTTTTTTTAACTACTTTTTTAGCGACTGACTTAGCAGCAACTTTAGCGGTAGTTTTTTTAACTGAAACTTTTTTGGCGGTCTTTTTGACTTCTGCCATAATTTTTCCTTTTTTTATTTTCACTTTAAATTTTTAATTTAAGGCGAAAAATGGTGCTTAGAACTAAATAAGGATTGGTTCTAAGGCACACAAATTTGTAATGGGGAGATTATATCATGGGTTTAATCAAATCCAAAGCATTGGCCATCAAGGAAATGACTGTCATCGGCCCCACTCCATTTGGCACTGGCGTAATGAAGTCGGCTTTATTCAAACAACTTGATAAATCAATGTCACCCTGTGGTTCACCCACGTCAATTAAAATACTGTGAGAAACAATTAAATCACCATTAATTAAGTTTTTCTGACCAGTCGCACTAATAATGACACGAAAATCTGATAAGGATTTTTTTTGTTCAATTAATTCTTCTAATCCCTGTTTACCAACTAATTTGACTTCGCATTTATTATCATTACTCTGTGCTTCTGTCACGGCAATTTGACAAGCCTCACTAAAATTTTGTGGCACAGTAGCACCTTTTTGCATTAGATTTTGCATGTGCCAATACAAAGGTCTACCTAATAAATCTGACTGACCAATGATTAAAACTTTTTCTGTTAAATAGGAAAATTCTTTATCTACATTGGCGCGATAATCTTTGAGAATTGATAAAACTGCTCGTGCTGTGGCTGGCAGAACCATTTGCTCTTGCATCCAAGTACCGCGTTTAATTGCTTCCAAAGTCTCTGGTGTTAAACCATCCACATCCTTATTTACACCATGAGATTTTTTGGTGGCAATATGACTAACTAAACTCAACCACCATTTTGCAAAATCGCCATCGGGAACAGATTCTAACCATTTTTTTGTCCAAGGTTTTTGAATAATGATGCCGGTAATACTTGGGTCAGTATTAAGAGATTCTAAGTATTTCTGAATTTCTACAACGGGAGTGGTAAAGGAAAATGATTTTGCTTGATAACCAATACCAAGATTTTCTGCGGTTTCTTTTTTGAGAGAAGTATAAAGCGCGCTGGCAGAATCTTCGTTGAAAAAAATAGCTGCTATTTTTGGATGAGTTCCCTTCTCACGATAAGTAGCCACCTTAGTTTTTAATTTAAGGGCCTTCTGCTTAGCTAATTTTTCTCCATTAAAAATCATGGTCATATTTTTATTTTACCAGGTAAATAATGGGAAAGCGCTGGCCATCTCTTTCACTTCCGTACGAATTGCTAAAAGGGTTTTATCTTTGACTATGCGAGCTTTAAACTCTTTCAAAAAGAGACGACGTTGCTCTTTTTGCGCTGGCAGTTGTTCGGTTTTTATATGGTCTACTACCCTAGCAATCCATTGAGCAATTTTTGTCATCTCTTGCTCTCTCATACCTCTGGTAGTTACTAGTGGTGTGCCGATGCGAATACCTGATGGATAGAAAGGCGAACAGGGCTCATTTGGGATAGTATTACGATTAGCATAAATTCCTGCCACATCCATGGCAAAAGCCACTTGCGTGCCAAAACCCTCACCAAAAGGTGTCAAATCAATCAAGATTAAGTGATTTTCTGTGCCATCACCCACTAATTTAAGGCCATTGGCTTGCAGGGCCACTGCTAATGCATTTGCATTTCTGCGGATTTGTTTCGCATAGTCTTTGAATTCTGGCAAACTAGCTTCTTCCGCGGCTATGGCAATTGCTGCAGTGGTTTCATTATGTGGACCACCTTGCAAAGCTGGAAAGACGGCTTTATCAATTTTATCTGCCAAATCTGTATCTTTTTCTAAACCACGATTAGTAACCATAATTATTGCTCCACGAGGACCACGAAAAGTTTTGTGAGTGGTCGACATTACAATGTGAGCATAAGGCACTGGACTTGGATGCTCGCCAGCCACCACCAAACCAGTGATGTGAGAAATGTCTGCTAATAAATAAGCACCCACTTCATCCGCAATTTGCGCAAATTTTTTGAAATCTAAAATAAAGGGATAAGCTGTAGTGCCAGCCACAATTAATTTTGGCCTATGTTTAAGAGCGAGTTGACGCACTTGTTCATAATCAATTCTGGCATTTTTATCCAGACCATATTGCACAGAATTAAAGTAACGACCAGAAAAAGTGACTTTGGGATGACCATGAGTAAGATGACCACCGCTAGAAAGAGCTAAACCCATCATGGTGTCCCCTGCCTCAAGTATGGCAAACTCAACGGCACTGTTAGCTGGAGAACCAGAATAAGGTTGAACATTGACGTGAGGCACATTAAAAAGTTTTTTTAATCTTTCTTGAGCTAAAATTTCGAGTTCATCAATAATTTGATTGCCCTCATAATAGCGACGTTTAGGATAACCCTCGGCATATTTACTGGATAAACAAGAACTTAAAACACTGCGCACCGCTTCTGAACTTTGATTCTCAGATGGAATAAGGCCAATCATTTCTGTCTGACGCTTTTCTTCTTTTTTAATGAGTTCGAAAACTAAATTTTGTTTTGTTTGTTGTTTCATTTTGGATCCCTTTATTTGATTGTAACTTGTTAAGATTTTTTTAGCCAATTAATTACTAAATAAGTTAATGGTGTTTCCATCATTGAAAATAGACATTTAAGTCCCCAATATGGCAAAATTAGTGACCAAACAAAAATAGCATTATCACCTTCAAAAAAAGCCAAAAACATAAAAATACTGGTATCGAAAAATAAACTTACAATATTGGAGGCATTGCTACGTAGCCATAAACCTTTGCTTTTTAAGCGCGCTCGTAATTTAGAAAAAATATAAATATCTAAACGTTCTGCTAAAAAGAAAGCTACTAAACTAGCCAAAGTTAAACGTAATGATTTGGCAAAAATAGTCTGATAAGCCGGTTCAAAAACAGTAAATCGTGTACTCGGTGGCAGACTGATGGCTAAAATATTAAATAGCGCTAAAAAAATTAAAATCAAAAAACTACTCTTCATAAAATTAAGTGCCCTAGCCTTTCCCTCTACTTCAATTACTACATCATTAATAATAAAAGTAATTGGTAAAGTAAAAATTGCTACTGAAGCATTAAGGAATAATAACGGAAAAGTTTTAGCTCCCATCAATTCTGCTATTACTATAGAAGTAATATAGATTGCGAGAAGTAAATCTAGTTTGTGTTCACGATTAAGATTTTTCATTTTGTCTTTCTTTTTTAATTTTTAAATAAAATAACATTGTTTGCGCTTAAGCACAAAAACACAGTAAAAGAAAGAAACTCAGAGAGTGGCGTAGGAGAGCTGGAAATGAAATACAGCTTTAAACATGCTGTGATTCTATCACATTTTAATAAACATAAACTGGCGCATTGGTTAAAATAGATTCTTGAATTGCATTGATTTCCTCTGGTTTGGGTGATTGACGAAGTTGTTGAAAAGTATAACCTTTTTTTAATAAAGTGTTAGGTAAACGCGAAATAAATTGTATGCATCCACTTTCACATAACATTTCAAAAAGTTCTATGTGAGAATTAGATTTTAAAATTGCTCCATTGTCTAAGGCTTTTTGCAAATAGATTTCTAAAAGTTCTGCGGGTATAGGTTTAGCAATTACTTCAATCCAATCAGAAAAATGATGTTGCTGACTATTAA
This sequence comes from uncultured Pseudomonadales bacterium, assembly GCA_964495475.1. Taxonomy (GTDB): domain Bacteria; phylum Patescibacteriota; class Microgenomatia; order UBA1400; family PJMF01; genus UBA1364. Next base: position 1,157 of record CAZBVY010000039.1, on the reverse strand, counting down.
TCGTTACCGTAGCAATTTGCCAAACCACCTTGATAGAACCACTTTTTGGATGAACATAAGTTTCATATAGTTTTTTTCGTAAATCTTCATAAACTCCCTCTGGAATATTGTTCATTTTACGCTCTAGTTTATGATGTTGAATTAATTGATCAGTTTGGCCATTTGAAATAAAAACATTAATATCAGCTCCTAAAAAAATTATTCCTTTAAGCAAGTCCGTAATAACTTGATCAGCTAAATCCTTTTTCATGGCTAGATTTAATTGATTAAGTAAAAATAATAAAGTGGGAAATTTTTGTTCTATGTATTCGTATCTAGCAACTTCAGCTTTGTATTTACTGACTTCCACTGCATTTAAGGCACTTGGCTCATCTTTGGTAGAAGGGAGTTGAATCACATTGCCATTAGTAAAATTAACTTCAGGAGCAACTAAAGCTTGTACAATTTTCATTGCTGCCTCAGCTTTTGGATATTTGCCCGTATTGATAATTAGTTTTGTAATGTTTTGAAAAGCTAAGCGTAATTCTCGTTTTCTCTGCACTCTAGCCCATCGTTCATCTTTGATTGTTTGAGAAGATGGGAAGGCTTCGATTTGTGAAAACATAATTTATAAATCTAAAACCTCCTGACTAATGCCCATTTTTTTCATGCGCTTGGCAATTTCCAGTTCACTTGCTCCCTGTTTTTGCCAACTTTGACTTAACAAATTTTTCATTTCTCTTTTTTCAAATGGAAAAACAATCCAAGCATCGGTACTAACACCATAAAAATCAGGGGTAAAGGATGACCAAGATTTAATAAATAATGTAGAAGTTTTGACTTGTAAAGCGCCTTGTTTTGTAAAGTAATCCTGAGTAAAACTCAATGATTCTCCAGTGTCAGCTACATCATCAAAAATTAAAATATTTTTGCCTTTAATGGTGGTGGGAATCTGTTGATAAATTTCTGGTTTCTCTAATCGTTGATTAATGCCACTGTAAAATTTGACTCCTAAACTAGCTAATTCTTTGACACCGGTATAATCCAAAAAAGATCTGCTCATTGGCCATGCTCCTTTAGCCAAAGCTACGATTAAATCAAAATGAATCTTTGATTTTTGAATTTGTTGAGCAACTTGTAAAGTTAAATTATCCAATTGATCCCAACTAGGAGTAATA
>CAZBVY010000038.1:0-6032 GCA_964495475.1 uncultured Pseudomonadales bacterium | reverse complement strand
CGGAGTTGGCAACGAGAGTGGAATTTCAAATTCTCGAAAGTGAAATTGAAGCTTTGCTGATTGAAGCAGAATTAATTAAAGCTCATCAACCATATTTTAATAGTCGCCTCAAAGATGATAAATCTAATATTTATCTGATTATTAGTAATGATAAATTTCCAAAAATTTTACGTGTCCGCAAAACGGATTTAAACAAAAAAAATTATCAAAATAAACTTGCTTTATTCGGTCCATTTGTCAGTGCTTTTAAATTAACTGAACTTTTAAAAATTATTCGTCCCATTTTTAAATGGTGTAATCAAACCAACTCAGCTCATGGCAAAGCTTGCTTTTATCATCATTTAGATCTTTGTTCTGGAGCTTGTTGCCAAAAAATTTCAGAAAAAGAATATCGACAAGATATTGATCAGCTAGTCTTATTTCTTAAGGGCCAAAAAAAAGTCTTACTTAAAAGCTTAAAAAAAGAAATGATATCTTTGGCCGATGCCGAAGCTTTTGAAAAAGCCTCAGTTATCAAAAATAAAATCAATTTAATTGAGGAGATCACTAATCATAAATATAAATTGAAAACTGATTTAATCTTACCTAATTTTGCTCAGACAACAAATCGAGAGGCCCTGATCCATTTAAAACATATTCTGCATCAGGAGGGCATTGTCGATGCTAAACAAGAATTTCATCGCATTGAAGGTTACGATGTTAGCAACACCATGGGACAAAATGCCACTGTTTCTATGGTAGTTTTAACTAATGGTCACATTGATTCAAGTCAATATAAATTTTTTAAAATTCGTTCTCTTGAAACACCCAATGATTATGGCATGCTTCAAGAAGCTCTAAATCGAAGACAAAAGCATCCAGAATGGGGCAATCCTGATTTGATTCTAATTGATGGAGGTAAAGGACAAGTAAGAGCAGTTAAAAAAATTTGGTCAACTTCAATTCCAATTGTTGGTTTAGTGAAAAATCCAGATCGATTGGTGATTATAAATTCTAACCCAGACAAAAAAAATGGTCTAGAAACCAAAATTATTTCTTTACAAACTGAACATCCCACTCTAAAAATGCTTCAGCAATTGCGCGATGAAGCTCACCGTTTTGCTAAAAAACACCACACTCGACTTAGAACAAAAAATCTTTTACAATGAATTTGTGAAGTTTATCAAAGCAGTTATTACCTCAATCTTGACCATTGCTATTTTAGCCTGGCTTTTCCCAAATATTAGTTATAACAACTCTGTTACGCTCATCGTAACAGGTCTTGTTTTAACCTTGCTTGAAAAAATTATTAGACCCATTCTTAAAATCTTATTTTTGCCTATTAATGTAGTTACATTAGGTCTATTTTCTCTAGTGATTAATGTCTTTATTCTTTATTTAGCCACCTATTTTGTACCAGGATTTGTGATTGATAATGTAATAATTTTTGGCATTCACCTAAACCAATTTTTTTCATTACTTTTTGCCTCTGCATTAATCGGCTTTTTTCAGGGAATTTTTGCGTTGATTTTATAAAAATTTAAATCTGCTAAATGTTATAATAAAAACCATGAAAATTACTCAAACTGCCACCATTGTTTTTGTTTTACTACAATTTTTTCTCAATGTATTATTGAGTCCAAATTTAGCACAAGCAGTACAAGTCACTCCTATTAAAAATACTGATTCTACCGCTACTTTGAGTGCTAATGAAGCCAGCTTAGCCGCTGAAACTACTGATAGTGCCAAATTATCTTCTCCTTCAGCTGAAGTAGTAGAAAAATTACAACAAAAAACAGACCAAGATATTACGGAAACCAGTGGTCAAAAGAAAAGTGTACTTGCTGCTTACTTAGATGAGCATCCAATTGGCCAAGTCAGCTGGCACAATTTTTTACAAAAAGCTATTCGCAAAGCCATTGCCAGTGGTATGCCTGCTAATATCATTGTTATTTTGTTAATCTTTCCTATTATCGCTTCCTTAGTCGCTTTTTCTAGACATGTCATTGGTCTAAAAGGCTTTGGTATTTATATTCCAGCAGTTTTATCTGTTGCCTTCGTTTCTACGGGTATTTTGCCAGGTATAGCAGTCTTTATAGTAGTGTTATTAACTGCTTTATTCACCAGACCAATACTCAAAAAGTTCAAGTTACCAATTTTACCTAGAACAGCCATGCTATTGATGAGTGTTTCTGTGGCTATGTTAGCATTATTAGTTATTGGTTCTGTTTACAATATTGATTTGGTGATCGATATTAGTATTTTTCCTTTATTAATTATAATCTTATTAACCGAAAACTTTATGGAAACTCAGCTTTTTAATAGTCAAAAAGAAGCTTTCCAAATCACTTTCGAAACTTTATTAATTGCCGTATTGTGTTCGCTAATTATTGGCTCTGAATCGATCCAAAAATTTGTCATTTTAAGACCAGAAATGACCCTGCTTGGAGTTGCTCTAATAAATCTTGCCATTGGTAAATATACTGGCCTGCGTTTTCTTGAATATTTAAGATTCAAAGATCTATTAAACCCTAGCAACAAATTTAAAGGCACTTCTTCGGATAATAATTCACAAGAAGAGGAATAAACCCATGTTTGTCAATAAAGCCAAAGATCTCTTGGGAATTAATGCACGTAATTCTTTATATTTGAGTCGTAGCTCTAATAAAGTAAAGGCTATTGTTCATTCCAAATATGCTACTAAAATTTTACTTCGAGACAATAATATTGCCACTGCAGAAATTTACGGCATTCTTGCTACTAATGAAGATATTGTTGATTTTGATTGGCAAAATTTAGAGAAAAACTTTGTGATTAAACCTACCAATGGCTACGCCGGCACAGGTGTTGTCGCTTTTAGAGAAAAAATCGCTGAAGATACCTGGGTAGATATGCTAGGAAATAAATGGAGTTTAGCCGATATAAAGTTGCATTGTGACGATATTTTATCTGGACAATATAGCATTCACGGCCTCAATCATAATGTCATCATTGAAGAAAGAGTGCCAATTCACCCCAAATTATTAAAATATTCATATAAAGGTACCCCGGATATTAGAGTAATTGTATTTAACAGCGTACCAGTAATGGCTATGTTGCGATTACCTACTGAAGAATCTGGTGGTCGTGCTAATGTTACTCAGGGTGCTATTGCAGTTGGCATAGATATTGCTACCGGAATCACCACTCACGCCGTAGCTCATAAAAGTGAACCCATTAGCTATCTTCCTGGCACTAAAAAGAAGCTCAATGGCATCGTTGTCCCAGAATGGAATAATATTTTAGAAACTGCAGTAACTGCTAGTAATGCTGCTGAATTAAATTTTGCCGGAGTGGATCTTTTTATTCATAAAGATAAGGGACCAATGGTGGTCGAGTTAAATGCTGCCCCTGGTTTATCTATCCAAGCCGCTAATAGAGCTGGGCTTCGTAGAAGACTAGAGAGAGTAGAAGATTTAAATATTCAGGGTCCAAAACATGGTGTCAAAGTCGCACAAGCTCTTTTTGCTAGTGACTTTGCATCGAAAATTAAAAACAAAGCAGAATTTCCTATTGTTGGCCTACAAGAAGAAGTTACAGTTTGGGGAGATAATAAGCAAAAAATTGAAACCACTGCTTTTTTAAATACTGGTCGTTTTAGTAGCGCCATTGCAAAGAAATTAGCTCAAGAATTAGGCTTAATTGACGTTGATGATTTGCTTTGGTTTCAATCAGAACAAGAAGAAGGTAAAGTTCCAGTGGTAGAAGTTAAATTTAGAATGAAAGAGCAAACGGTAAGAACTACCATGATTGTAAGTAATAAATTAAATAATAAAAAACAAAAAATTGAAATTGGTCGCAAAGATTTGAAAAATTTCATTATTCGTTTTGATGAATTGTAAAAATTAACAAATGATATGGTTAAACTTAAAGATTTAGTTCCACTTAATTTAGCTAGTGAAAAAGAAAAGTTTTTTGCTTCTTTGTTTAAATATAATCCACAATTTATTTACGAAAAAAAAATTGATCAACAAGAGTTAACCAGATATGGCAAACCAAATTTGTGGTATTTATTTTTAGCCAAGAGAATTATAAAAAAATATCAACAAGTTCAAAGCAAACAAGATGATAAGTTAATTACTTCTAATCAATTTTTAACTCAAGAGGAAATTGAAGCATTTTTTACAAAACGCTTGTCACAATACGGTTTGGAAAAAGACTACAAAATAATATTTTCTAAAAACTTTATTAGTCGCGTAGCCATTAATTTAAAAGATAAAGAGGTTAAAATTCTATTACCTATTAAAATTTCCGCTCAAGACATTGAGGCTATTTTAGCTCATGAAATTGATACTCACGTTTTGCGTCAATACAATTATGAACAGCAAATTTGGTTTGGAAAAAAGAAAAAATACGGCTTCAAAGAACACCTTAGAACAGAGGAGGGCTTAGCTATCATTAACGAAATGATTAGCAGACAGCAACCATTGGCTTATAAAGCAGCAATTAATTATTTAGCTCTTAATTTAGCTTTAAAAAAAGATTTCGTAAGTGTTTTTGAATTTTTTTACAAAATGTGGCAAGATCCAGAACGTTCTTGGACTTGGACTCTCAAAAAGAAAAGAGGACTAACCAACACAAAACAAAAAGGTGCTTATACCAAAGACATAGTTTATTTTGAAGGCCTGATCAAAGTGCTTAAATATTTAAGAAAAAATAATTACGACCCAAGACCACTTTATTGTGGGAAAATCGATGTTGATGATTTAAACAAGGCCATTAATTTACAAAATAATCAAGCAATAAAGCTTCCCATGTTTTTGCAAAATAATTTTGAAGATTATCAAAACAAACTCAAAGCACTCTGTGCAAACCATATTTATTGATAAAAATTTCCAATGATTCTATGTCACCTCGAATGTGCAAGATTAGTTTTTTCCCAGAATCTAAAGCTTCTTTTAGAGCATCTGTTTCTTTTGGAATAATTTGATAAGAAAACGTTGTGTTTCGTTTTTGTAATTGACTATTCATTAATTGAGCCACTTCTCCCTTGTGTCTCTCGAATTCGCTAAAGTTCATCACTTCACAATTTTTAGTGCTCATCAAATCGTAAATAGTTAAACCTGCCAAATCGAATTTGGCAATCGCATCAGATAATTTTCCAATACTAGCATTTGTTCTATGTGTAGCAGCTCTAGTAATTAAATAAGGTTTTTCTTGATATACGTTATACAAATTTTTAACCATTAACTGCAAAGATACCGGCTCATGAGCATAATCAACTATTACTCTCTGATTACTGCTTGGGTTTTCAAAGACCATCATTCTGCCGAATTCAGATGGAAAACGAAAATTATTTAGAGCCTCATCAATCAAATTTTGTTTGAAAAAAATTGTAGCGATGGCTAGAAAAGCCAATAAATTAGCCTTTAAAGCTTGATTGCTTTGGAAAACTTGTAAATATGGAAAGTCTGTAAAATTATAGATTAATCCTTTGCGCACAGAATAAATTTGAGTATTTTGAATATAAAATAAATCGTTTAACGCCCATTTAATCATTAAGTTTTTAGCACGCTGGTGAGTAATTGATAAATTAGTGAAGGCAAGTTTGTGTATTTTTTTATCTAATAGAATTTGTTCAGTTAAACTATGGCGAGATAAATCATTGTCTAAATTAGCAATGTAATAGCCATGTTTGGCTAAATTATTAAAAATGAAAGACTTCATTTGATATAAATCTCGACGATTATGCATTAAACCATTACCAATATGATCTGAATAAATATTCAAAAGGGCGCCAACTTTGTGTTCATGCATGCCTGTGCCATAAACTCCACAACTTAGAGATGCTTCAAAAATAGCAGTAAAATCTTTTAATTTGAAACCATTTTGCAAAAAATGATAAATATATCTGCCAGGCATAACTGTGGGTGATACACCGAGTTGATCAATTGAGTTTTTATAATTGAAAATTTGTTTTTGATTTTGGTAGACTCCAGAAGTACTAACATATAAAGTGGTTTTTTTAGCAAAATTAAATAAATGATTTAACATTAAAGAAACGGAGGTTTTGC
>CAZBVY010000037.1:0-6111 GCA_964495475.1 uncultured Pseudomonadales bacterium | reverse complement strand
CTCGCGACATTGCGATGCAAGTTGCTGCCATGGGTGCAGAAAATGTTGAAGATTTGTTACAACAAGATTTTATTAAAGATCCAGAGAAAACAGTTGATTTATTAATTAAATCTTTAAGTGGCAAAATTGGTGAAAAGATGATTCTTAGTAGATTTGAGCGTTTCGCTATTAAATCTTAATTTTAGAAGATCAAAAAATAAGCCCGCTTGCTAGAGAGCGGGCTTTTTTGTAGCATGGATATCAATGCTGTGTGATTATCGACCTAAAAAAAACTCTAAAACAAAAACTCAGAAGAAGCTTAAATTTAATCAAAAATTTATAGTATCTTCAATTTTAGTAGTTTTAATAATAGTTTTGTCTTTTTTCGCTCTTAAGATTGAATTTGTTAAATTTTATCAATTGAAAGAAAATGAGCGCGTTTTATTACTTAAAGATCAAAAACCAATTGCTTATCTATTTTTTAATGTCAATAATAAGCAAGTTAGTGTTACGGATTTAAGAGAAATTAATTTCGATGATTTAGATCAAAATGTGACAGCTTCTTTTTCAGGAGATCTTAATAAAACTCTTTTTTATGCTTTTTTCTTAAACACAGTTTTTGACCATAGTTATGATTATGATCAAATAGATTTAAGCAAAGAAAACTTACTAGCTTTTTTCAAAGATAAAAAACCTTATCATTTTTTTCTTCAAGATAGAGCAGTGCTGTGGAGAGAGCAGGCTTTTGATTCAAAAAATTCTATACTAGTTGAACCAGTTTTTGATTGTCCGGTGGCAATTATTAATACCACTACTGAATCTGGCTTGGCTAATTCTTTGGCTAGTATGTTAGAAAAAAGTTCTTTCTCGATCATTAAGAAGGATAGTAACGCAGATAATTTGGCACAAACTAAAGTTTTTTATAATCCGAAAGAAGAAAGTTGTGGCTGTTTACTAGACAAGTTGGATAAAATTTTTCCACCTAGCTTAGTTTCGATTAATGAAACAGAAACATTAAATCACAGGGCAGCACTTGTGATTTACATAGGCAAAGATTTAGCGGATTTATATAATTTTTTTATCTCAAAAAATTTGCAACTAGAATGATTTAACTAACAGCATTTTTGTTAATTTTTTCCATAGCAAGCTCCAGTTCTTCTTCAGCCTCTTCATCGCCAGTGACTTCAAAAGGAATATCTTCTTCGAGAATAAAGTCGTCGGGAATGACTAGGTTGTTCTGCATTTTACTAGGGAAAGAGACAATTTGTTCATTCTTTTTTGAACGTAGAGTTTCTTTAATTTGAATAAGACATTGTTTGTCATTGATTTTATAAATCACACAGCGATATTCATTTCCGTTGCTAATGAGTTTGCTAAGTCGAAAAGAAATATCTTCAGGTAAAGCACCAATATGCTTATTGTTTTCATCAGTTACACTGATGTATCTGTTTTTTAATTGTAAAAAACAACCTTGACCAACTTTGAGTTTTTGCAATTGTTCTTTACCAGCTAAGCGATGTAGAGTTACGATTTTGCTTTTTCCAGGTTCCTCAATAAAATCGTTATTTTGATCAAAAACTATGTCTGCACTCATTTCTTTATTTTTAATTTTATCCAAGTGTTTATTAGCAATAATATTTGATCCGTCCAAAGCTAAAACTTGTTTAAACACTTTCTTTGCTTCTGTTTCTTGTTTATTTTTTAGAAATGCCAGGCCTAAACGATTCATGGCTTCTAAATCATTGCCGTAATTTTGGAGAATTTCTTGGTTAATGGAAATGGCTTTTGACCAGTCTGAATTTTTCGCTGCATTGATAGCTTCTTGTTTAAGGAGCATTTGATTCTGCATTTTTGACCTTCCTTTAAAATCTTAGAGATGTTACAAGTCTTACTAGCAAATGTCAAGTAATGTTTGGTCTAAGCGAGAAATGGTTTATAATTAGCCATATGTCAGGTCACAGCAAATGGAACAATATCAAGAATCGCAAAGGGGCTCAAGATAAACTTAAAAGTAAAAATTTTAGTCAGCTTTCGCGTTTAATCAGAGCTGCCACCAAACAAGGCGCTTCTGGTGATCCAAAAAGCAACCCCACTCTACGTTTAATTCTCGATAAAGCTCGCGTAGCTAATATGCCCAAGGATAAGGTGCAAAAAGCAATCGATGCTGCTCTTGGTAAAAATAATGGCAATCAAATTCAAGAAATTGTTTATGAGGGCTTTGGTCCAGGTGGAGTAGGGATGATGATTGTGGCCTTAACAGATAATCTTAATCGCAGTTCCTCAGAAATTCGTTTCATTCTTAGCAAATTTGGTGGTTCTTTGGGTTCTCCTGGTTCGGCTAAATACATGTTTACTCGTAATCAAGAAGGGGAGTTTGTCGCCACTATGAAATTTCCAATCAGTGCAGAGGATAACGATAAGTTGTTAGAATTAATCGATGTTCTGAGAGATAATGAAGATGTTGAAGATGTTTTTGTTGCCTGTGATCTTTTAGAAGATAAAGAAGATAATTAAATATAAATTTATGCGCCGTCGAGAAAAATTTATTATCGTTGCTGTTTTATTGAGTATTGGTCTTTTGGCAATTCAATATATTCCATTAGATTGGCGTTATCTTGGAGTTCTGGCCCTATTTATTGCTTCTTATTTTGGTTCGGTGTGGGCCCTTTTTGAAGATCTAGAAGCTCGTGAATGGTTTACCATCGCTCCGTTTCCAGCTCTTTATGCCACCGCTGTTGCTTTATTTTATTTTCTTCTACCCGAGGTATTCTTATCTCGTTTATTAATTGTTGCTGTTTTTGGTATAGGAATGTACGCCTTGTTGTTAACATCAAATATTTTTTCCGTTGCTAAAGGACGCACAATCCAACTTTTGTACGCAGCTCATGCAGTGGCACTGTTTTTTATTATGATTACTTCTTTGTTATTTAATAATGTAATTTTTTCTTTACGCTTACCTTTTTATCTCAATGCTGTTTTAGTGTTTATTGCTCATTTCCCCATGGTATTATCGGCTCTTTGGTCAATTGAACTAAAACCACAGATTAACAAAGATGTAGTTTTATATTCAGTTATTTTTTCTTTATTATTGGCGGAATTAGCCACCTTATTTTCTTTTTTACCCATGCAAATTTGGAATCAAGCCTTGTTTCTAATGTCTTTTCTTTATGTAGGCTTGAGTGTCTTGCAAAGCTTTTTTAAGGGCCGTTTATTTAGAAACACCATGAATGAATATAACTTAGTAGCTGCTTTGATGGTGATTTTATTTATCTTGATGTTTCCTCTTAAATAACTAAGTATCCCCTTACTAGATATATGTTGAATAAAGACTGATTTATCAATCCTTTTTTAGGATAAACCAGGCAGAGTAGGGCCAATTTTTGGCTTTTGCTGTCGAGGTTTATATTTTTGATTTAAAGCTAAAGCTTCATGGATCTTAACTTTTAGAATGTAAATTAATAAATTTACTAAAATCCAGAGAAAATTGTAAAAATTATCATAAAAAATTAATGGGGAAGAGACAATTATTTTTTTAGGGTGGATAGCTAAACAGGGAAGAGTGATATAGTTTGATATGGTCGTGAAAATTGTGGAAAACTCCATAATTATAGGTCTTTCTAGCCTGGAATGATATAGTTTGATACTGTTAAATTAGTTTTCTTGTTGCAAAAGTATGCAAAAATAAATCCACCAGGCTGGATATGGCTCCTTTGAGCTAGAAAGTTGTTCAATATATTTCAGGCTAATAAGCCTGGAGCCTTCTATTCTGGATAGATATATCTAAAAAAGCACGATAAGTCAATAAAAAACCCGAATGCATCTTTTACGGAGAAGGGTTAAATAGACTCAGGAAGCTTTTTCCTTGAGGGTGCTTAACGGAACAGAGATGTGCAAAGATAAAAGAGCAAATAAAAACTTATTCAATTCGCTTTCTTTTTCCACTGCTACCCTGCGATAGGGGGATTTTTAAAGCAACAAGTTGATCAATTAGTTATGTCGCACAATATAACTTTTGCGACATAGACCATAAAATTGGCTGGGAGGGGTTTTTAAAACCTCTTATTATTTGTTTATTTTTACCGTCTGCTCTTGTCTGATTTATGACACTTTTTTCATTATTTCCCCTGGTTATGCTTGCCTATTAGTTTTTTTTGTTGATTTATCTTTACCTACTTAATTTTGACTTTTCTTGCCTGGTGCTAGATAGGCTTCTAAGATAAATATATTGATATATCAAGGTATTTACCTCTAGTAAGCCTTTTAGAAGCCTAAAAACGGGTTTTTATTCTTTAAATGATTAATTGGTCGTTGAAAAAGCCTGGATTTTCTTAGACTATCTCTACTAAAGCTTAAATAGTAAAAAAATCTATGTATTATCTAATTTGCTAGTAAAAAATAATTTGCTAGTAAATAAAATTTTTAACAAATGCAATTTATATTTGCGTTTACATTTTATGTTGTTGTTATGTTGTTGTTAAAAATATTTTTATTAAAAATATTTTTTTGTTTTTTTAGTTGTGAGTAAGTTCAACGATAAACGATCACTGTTTTGAGGTTTTGGCACGATGAACCTCGTAGGGTTTTGTAGGGCAGAGTCTCCCCTTTTATTAAAGATAGCGTCTCGATCTGACAGAGGCCTTTTTGGTAAAAATGTTATATCCTTTCTCGATGTTTGATGAGTAAGTTATAAATAAAAAAGGATTGATACAAAGCAAATAAGTTGATTAAAAGCGTTTTAGCAGAAAATCAGATCCTCTGCTAATGTCTGATAATAATTTTGAAAAAAATGAAACAAAAAACACAAATCAACTCTGGGGTTGTTCAGACTAGATAAAGCTAGTGCATCACACTCAAATTTATTGTAGAGTAAGGAAGGAAGCAAATGCAATGAGTAGTTATTAACTCTGCACTTTAATACAGTCACGCTCGACTAAAATTGTTTAATTAAAGAATTAACAATCTTTGTCTCGTTCAGTGAAGTCGCTGTTTATAAGCATTAGTGCTTTTTTACATTGATGGATCAGCTCCTTCAATGGACTGTATTAAAGTGCAGAGTTAATAAATAAACCTTAAACTGAAAGTATCATGAGTAATAAAACCAATCCAGATATCGCCATGATCGATTTTTTGGAATCTTTAGAGGTGGAAAAGAACTTAAGTCGTCTGACGATTCGTAATTATGGTCATTATCTGCGACGTTTTAATGATTGGTTCAAAAATGACGGTCACAGTGATCTTAAAGAATTAGACAGAGATGTTCTGCGTAAATACCGTATTTACCTTGCTCGTTACTGTGACGAAATGTCAAGAACCCTATCAAAAAAGACACAAAGCTATCATGTAATTGCCTTGCGCTCATGGTTTAAATGGTTGATTAAAAATGATCAGGAAGTTTTGCATCCAGAAAAAATTGATTTACCTAAGGGTGAATCTACCCACATGCAATTTGTGAATATTGAGGAAATGGAACGATTGTTAGCTCAGCCAGACTTATCAAGTAAAGAAGGCTTGAGAGATAAGGCAATTCTCGAATTACTCTTCTCTACTGGTTTGCGTGTTAGTGAACTCGTGAGTTTGAATCGCGATCAAATTGATGCTAAAAGACGCGAGTTTGGGGTGATTGGTAAAGGACGTCGACCACGCGTGGTGTTTTTAAGCGAGCGAGCCGCTACTTGGCTTTGGCGCTATATGAACTCGAGAGAGGATAACTGGCGACCAGTTTTTATTCGTTTCTCTGGTAAAAAACCAGATTTATTGATGGATGGCGAAGAAATGAGACTGACTAGTCGTAGTGTGCAACGATTAGTAGATCATTACGCTCGTAAAGCACGTTTGACGGTTAAACTTAGCCCTCACGGAATCAGACACAGCTTTGCTACTGACTTATTAATTAATGGTGCTGGTTTGCGCGATGTCCAGGAGATGCTTGGTCATAAAAACATTGCTACAACGCAGATTTATACTCATGTTACTCAGCCGCAGTTGAAAAAAATCTACGATAAAACACACTCCAAACTTTAAAGTCTGACTTGGTTTTTTCCTGTGACAATGCTAAAATTCCCCTTGTTTTAACAAAAAGGGCCGATAGCTCAGTTGGCTAGAGCACTTCTATGGCATAGAAGGGGTCAGGGG